>JANNSW010000001.1:0-14354 GCA_031403055.1 Hyphomicrobiaceae bacterium
ATCGAAACCCTCGGTGAACCAGCCAAGGATCGGGCTGAGGAGATCGAAAGCCTGTCGCCGCTCGCCTCGCTCGGCGAGAAGCCGTGCCAGGTCGCGAGCGGCGCGCAGTTGCAATGAGGGCGATTCCAGTCCCTTGGCCGTCTCCAGCGCACGGCGGAGGTCCGCTTCGGCGGCTTCGTGCTGCCCGGGATCGGCTCGCAGCAGCAGATCGGCCCGAATGCGAAACATCTCCGCAGCTAGATTGTCGTGGCACCCGTTGGCGAGGGCCTTGAATGCCAGCTCGGCTCTTGCCAGTGCCTCACGGTGCCGGCCGTCGTTCGCAAAAGCTTCGGCAGCGAGCATGAGATGGAATGGTCCAAGCCGGTGGGCACCGATCTGATCTGCTTCCTTCAAACCGGCTTCGAGCTCGACAATGCCTGCCGTCTCGCCCTGCTGTGAAAGAGCCCAGCCCAAATGGATTCGCGCCCATGCATGCCAAAGCGCGAGAGACATTTCCTCGGCCATCTTCAGCGCCTGGCGCGCGGCCTCTTCCACCTGCTTCGGTCGCCGCAGCCAGTTGTTGACCAGCGTCGCCCCATAGCAGAGGGCGAGTCCAGTCGTGTTGGCGTGGTTGATCTTGGCGATCCAACGCAAGTTCTCCTCGAGCGTCCGCGCCGCTTGATCGGGGAAGCCCAGATGCCAGAGATTCCACGCCTTGTAGTTCAAGGCTGCAGCGCGCGGATCGTGGCCGTAGCGATGGCGGAGATCGCAATGGGTCTCCTCGTCATAACGATCGAGAGATTTCTGACAGATCGCCAGCGACTCCCTGAAACGTCCTTGGAAAAAGCGTTCAAGGGCGAGCATGCGGAGCCCAATGACACGCGGGCCGCTGTTCTCTTGCGTTTCTGCGAGATCGGCGAAGCGAAGGGCCAGATCGGCAGAATCCGTCGCTGCGATGTGCCTTCCCGCCCATTGCCCGAAGATGGCCGGCAGTTGGAGCGAGATGTCCCCGATCTCATCGGCCAGTTCCAGCGCCATCTCGAACGCCCGCATTGTCGTCGGCGCCGCGTAACCCTGATTGGCGATCAAAGCCTGCCCCAGTACAAGCTGGAGATCCTGCTCCCGCCTTTTCCACTGAGCTTCGTCGCCCAACCTGCCGCGCAAGCGGATCGCGCTCTCGAAACTCGCGACGGCTTCCTTGTAGGCGGGCCGTGCTATCGCCTGTCTACCGGCTCGCTCCCAGTTGTCGAGTGCCTTCGCGGGAAGACCGGCCGCTTCGGCGTGCTGTGCCAGGATCTCGGGAGCCGTATCGCCGGCATTTTCGAGCACTTGGAGCAGGCGCGAATGGAGCGAGACGCGTTTGGCCTTGAGCAGACTTTCATAGGCCGCGTCCCGCACCAGAGCATGTTTGAAGAGGTAAGCGGCTTCTGGCGGCATGCCACGGCGGAAGATCAACTCGGCCTCGATCAGTCGGCGCATGGCATCTGCGAGCTCTGCTTCGGGCAAGGCGCTGAGAGCGGCGATGGTGCGGTGGTCGAAGTATCGGCCGATGACGGCGGCGGTCTGGGCGACTTCCTTCACCGGCTGCAAGCGGTCGAGGCGCGCCATCAATGAATCGTGCAGCGACGTCGGGATCGCGAGCGCACTCAACGGCCCCTTGAGGTGAAAGGCATCGGCCGCCTCGCGCAGCACGCCCGACTCGATGACCGCCTTGGTCATCTCCTCGACGTAGAGCGGCACGCCATCGGTCCTGGCAGCGATCTCGTCGAGCAGGGCATCCGGCAGGCGCTTGCCGCCGGTGATGCGCAGCACGATGGCTTGCGTCGCCGCGCGGGCGAGGCGGTTCAGTGCCAAGCGCGTCACCACCGGATGGCTGGCGAAAGTCGCAACGAAGGTCGGCCGCGCGGTGATCAGGAGGAGTGCCCGCGAGCTCTGCACGCGATCCAATGCCAGCTCGACCAGCTCCAGCGTCGTCGGGTCGATCCAATGCGCATCCTCGAGCACCCACAGCACGGGTTTGCGCTGCGCGAGCCCCGCAATCTGATCGGTGAGGACGGCGAGAGTGCGATTGCGGCGCTGCTGCGGGGTCAGCGTCGAGGCACCGTAGCGCGACGTCTCATCCAGCCCGAGCAACGATGCGATCAGTGGAGCGGCTTCACGGATGTCGTCGCTCCCACGAGCGAGCAGCGCCTCCAGCCGATCGAGCCGCTGAGCGGTCGTGTCCCCGGCGGCAATGCCCGCAGCGAAGGTGAGCTGCTGGATGACCGGGTAGAGGGCAGAGTCCGCGTTGTAGGGCGAGCACTGGTAGCGCAGGAGGAAGTGCGGCTCGCCGGCCAAGGCCTCGACCAGCGCCTCGGTGATGCGCGACTTGCCGATGCCGGCCTCGCCGGTCAGCAGCACCACCTGGCCTTCGCTGCTCCTTGCCTGCCCCCATCGCTCGAGAAGCAGTCCGAGCTCCTGGTCGCGGCCGACGATCGGGGCCACGCCGCCTCCCGGGCGCGCCGCGAAGCGGCTCTCGAGAGCCCTTTCGCCGAGCACGGCAAAGGCTGCGGTCGATCCCTGGATGCCCTTCAAGGTCTGGGGCCCGAGGTCGCTCAGCTCGAAGACACTGCCGATGAGGCGGCGGGTCGCCTCGGCGATGACGACCGTTCCCGGATCGGCGATGCCTTGCAGCCGCGCCGCGAGATTGGGGGTGTCGCCGACGACGGCCTGTTCCTGCGCCGCTCCCTCGCCGACGAGGTCGCCGACGACCACGAGGCCGGTCGCGATGCCGATCCGCGCCTGCAAGGCCGATCCCGCGGGCGTCCGCAACCGCTGCATCGCCTTGATCACCGCAAGACCCGCGCGGGTCGCTCGCTCGGCCTCGTCCTCATGGGCCTTCGGCCAGCCGAAATAGGCGAGCACGCCGTCGCCCATGAACTTCGCGACGTGGCCCTCGAACCTCGTGATCTCGCCTGCGACCGTGTTCTGATAGGCGCGCAACACCTCGCGCATGTCCTCAGGGTCCAGCGTCGCCGAGAGCGCCGTCGAGCCGACGAGGTCGATGAACATGACGGTGAGTTGGCGCCGCTCGGCGTCAGCCGGCCTGACGGCGCCGGCAGGTCTCGGAGTTGGCTCTGGAGCGGCACCGCCCTGAGCGGAGCCAATCGCTGCGATCGCCTCGAGCAGCTTCTTGCGGTGTCCGAGCGAAGCGATGCCGATGTCCTTGAGATCGTCGCCGGTCAGCTGGCGCAGCATAGCGGCATCGACATCATTTGCCTCAAACGCCGCTTTGTATTGCCCGAGCCCCAGGCCCGCCAGCCAAGCCCCGACGTCCACGCCTTGCCTCCCGCGCCACCCGACACCAGGCTTTCATATCTCACAATTCCAGCAGCGTGCGCGTCTATCTCGACATGCTCAGCAGCCTGGCGGGCTGTGACGTCCGCGCATTGGTCACGGCATCGGCCAGCCGAAGGCCGGAGCCGGAGCACTGGATGCGTCGCCTCGGCGAAGTGGCTGATCTGCAATGTGATGGTGCGTCATCCCAACGCCCGACGTCGAGGGCTGCCGACCTGTGCGGTTGCAGCGAGCGAGGCAGACTATCGAATGCCATTTCGTGAGGTGCGAGATGGTTGGGGTGCTATCATCGGATGATGGCGAACTACCAGTTCGGGTCGCGCCCTTCGAAGTCGGCATCGGGGGCCGGCTGTTCCTTCCGGGAGTGAACGCGATAGGGCTCCAGATAGGCCAGCGCGATAGCGCGACTGTACGCCAGCAGCAATCCGCAAAGACCCCGGTTGAACGCCTTCACCACGCTGCCGATGCCCTGGCCAACGACCAGAAGTGGGTTGCGAAGGCGTATACTGCGAATGGCGATCGGTGAGGTGGTGGTGATGTCGGTCATGGCTTCCTCCGTTGATAACGGGAGGATGCCGCGCGTCGGCCTGAAAGTCCTTGGGACATACCTGAAGAGTTCTGAAGAGTGCTGAACTGGCCTTGCGGTCCCATTCAGGGTAGGTAGGTGTTTTCCAGGGGAACAATTTCAGGATGCACGTGAATTTCGGCCCCTTTCGGCTGAGGCGGCAGGAACGGCTGGTCGAAGGACCGGATGGTCCGCTCGACCTGTCGGCGCGCGCATTCGATCTCCTTGGCGTTCTGATCGACCGCCCCGGCTTGGTCGTCAGCAAGGATGATCTCTTGTCGACCGTATGGCCCGGCGTGGTTGTCGAAGAGAACACGCTGCAGGTTCACATCTCGGCGTTGCGGAAGGCGCTGTCGCCGGACATGATCGCAACCGTCCATGGTCGCGGCTACCGATATGTGGGGCCTGCTCCCCAGACGGTTGGTCCGGAGGCCGATCAAGAAATGCCGGTCCCGCAGCCGCTATCGGCAGCGAACACCGGTCCCGTGATCGTCGTTCTGCCCTTCGCGAACCTCAGCGGTGACCCGGACCAGCAATTCTTCACCGATGGCATCACCCAGGATATCACCAACCGGCTGACACGGTTTCGGGTCCTCTCGGTCATCGGCCTCGATTCGACCCTGTTGGGGCAGCAAACGACCCCGGACATCAGTACGATCAAGACTGCGCTCGGCGCGAGCTTCCTGGTTTCGGGAAGCATTCGCCGCTCCGATAGCCGCATACGAATATCTGTACGCCTGACCGATGCTGCGACACGCGCATCGGTGTGGGCCGAGCATTATGATCGGCCCCTGGCGGACCTCTTCGATGTGCAGGATGAAGTCGCGGAAATGGTGGCCGCAACAATCTCCAGACAGCTGGAAATCGAGATCGCCAGACGATCGATCCGCCAGCATCCGGCTAATCTCAAGATTTACGAGCTGACGCTGCGTGCGGTTTGGCACTACTTCGCGTTTACGCGTGACAGCATGAACCAGGCGATCGCCTGTTGCGAACAGGCCTTGACCGACGATCCGAACTATAGGGAGGCGCTGGCTTGGCTCGGTAATGCAAAATGCGCGCGGTACGACATTGATCTTGATATTGACGCACTCTTGAATGGTTTGAAACTTGTTAAAAGAGTCATTAAACCTGATCCCACGGATTCAAGACCCTTCGTTTCATACAGCCTATATTCAGGTTTCGCGCACAACCTAGATGTGTCACGAAATGCAGTGGATCATGCACTCCGACTTAATTCGAGTGATTACTACGCACATGCGCAATGCGCGCTGGTTTGCATCTATGAAGGCGATCACGTGAAGGCCAGGGAATGGCTGCAAAGTGTCGACAAGCTTACGCCTAACCCTCTGCCTTGGGTGGCGCAGTACGAACCGGTGATGGCCTTTCAGGAAAGACGCTATCGCGATGCCATCCCCGGTCTTGCACCCTGGTCAGATCTAGCGTGGCAAATGATGTACCTGATTGCCTGCCATGGTCATCTTGGCGAACGGGACAAGGCCTGGGCGATCGTCGACCGCTTTGCCGCAGAGGGGCGGGTCCACGACTTCCTCGCCGCCGCCGCACGGGAGCCTTACCGCGATCCCGAGTCACGTGAGCGGCTGATCGTTGGATTGAAGCTGGCGCTATCCGGTGACGAAAGCTGATGATGGACACGGCCTTTCGACCATACCGCCTGAGCCGAAGTGCCAAGCGCCTCAAGGAGCCGCACGAGCAGATTTTTCATGGCGATCATGTTCACGAGCCGCGCGCGGGACAGGTCGTCCATCACAGACGACTCGTGTTTCATCGGCGCCCTGTTCTCTCACGGCAGCTTGCGAAGCTGGCGGAGCACGCGTCGCCCGTCGGAACAGATGGATTCCAGCGCACCATTTCGCTAATCTCCAGGCTACGGGAGATTCAACATGGCGCGTCGGCTCAGTGCAATTCTCGCCGCCGATGTGGTCGGCTACTCGGCCCTCATGGCGGAGGACGAGGCCGGGACGCTGTCCCTGCTGCGTGCCCATCGCAAGGAGCAGTTCGACCCGAAGGTCAAGCTCCATGGCGGCCGGCTCGTCAAGCTGATGGGCGACGGGGCGCTGGTCGAGTTTCCATCCGTCGTCGACGCGGTGGAATGCGCCCTGGCGATCCAGCAGGAGCTGGCAACCTCGAATGGGCCGATCCGGCTGAGGCTCGGGATCAATCTCGGCGACGTGATCATCGACGGCGATGACATCTATGGGGACGGTGTCAATGTGGCCGCCCGCCTGGAGGCCTTGGCAGAAAAAGGTGGCATTTGCATCTCCTCGATCGTGCACGAGGCTATCGGCAACCGGGTGAACGCCACTTTCGTCGACGCAGGAGCGCACGAGGTGAAGGGTATCCCGCACCCGGTCCGCGTGTGGCGCTGGCCCGCGGAGGCGATTACCGAGCCCGGGGCTCCGCCGCTGTCGCTGCCTAACAAGCCATCCGTCGCCGTCCTGCCGTTCGAGAACATGTCCGCCGATCAGGAGCACTCCTTCTTCGCCGAGGGGATCGCTGAGGATATCATCACCGAGCTCTCGAAGTTCCGCTCCGTCTTCGTGATTGCGCGCAACTCCTCCTTTGCATTCAAGGGGCAGGCGCTAAAGGCCCGTGAGATCGGCTGCCGGCTGGGAGTGCGCTACATCGTTGAGGGCAGTGTGCGCCGCTTCGGCAACCGGATACGCATCACCGCGCAGCTGATCGATGCGGTGGACGATACCCATCTCTGGGCAGAGCGCTACGACCGCGAGATCGAGGACATCTTCGCGGTGCAGGACGAGGTGACGAACGCCATTATCACGACAATTGAGCCCGCGCTGACCGACAGCGAGCGTCAACGGGCGCGGCGGAAACCGCCCCAGAGCCTCGATGCATGGGAGAGCTACCAGCGCGGACTTTGGCATCTCTACCAGTACAATATCGAAAGCGTCGGGCAGGGAATCGACTTCATGCAGCAGTCCGCTGCACGCGACCCGAACTTTGCTGCAGCGCACGCCGGCTTGGCCCTCGGACTCTACATGAGATTTTTGCTCGGCGCCTCGACGGACGCTGCCGTGGACTTGGACAAGGGCTTGGCGGAGGGTCAACGAGCGATCACTCTGGACCCGTCCGATCCCTTCGCACATGTCGCGCTGGGTCGTATCTACACGGCCCGTGGCGAGCATGACCGGGCAATCATGCATTGCGAGCGGGCGATAAGTCTAAACCCGAGCTTTGCTTCGGCGCATTTCGGCCGCGCCCATAGCTTGTGGATGTCGGGACGGCCAGCTGCGGCCCTTTCTTCCCACGACGAGGCGATCAGATTGAGCCCGAATGATCCGATGCTTTGGGCCTTCATGGCGAGCCGCTCGATGGCGCTATCGCTCCTTGGACGCTTCGAGGAAGCGCTGGACTTGGCAAACCGTGCCATGCAGCAGCCCAACGCTGCGATGCATGCCAGGATCGGGGCGCTCGTCGCGCTCGGGCATCTCGGTCGGATAGACGAGGCTGCCGAGCCCCTGGCATGGCTTCACCGGGCCGTTCCTGGCATCTCCGTGAGTTTTGTGCGCGAGATCCTCCGGATTACCGATCCGGAGTGCCGTGCGAGATATGAGGCTGGCCTTCTCGCGGCCGGCTTGCCGGCGTGACACTTACAGTCAATTCCCCAAACTGAGAACCGAAGTAAACTATGTATTTCGACTGGTGGTTCTGGATCGGTCCAAGTCTAGGCCGCCGGACTGCGCAGAACTTCGATCACTGTGGCAAGATCCCGACTTCCATGACCCAAGGCGATCGCTCGGCGAAAGAGGCTCGAGATGAGCGTCGGGATCTCGTCATTGATCCTGGCCTGCCCGGCGTGCGTGACAACCCTGGCAAGGGCCGCATTCCAGACGTCGAGCGTCGCGCCAGGCTTGTCGTAGTCCTGCCGATGAATTCGCCAAGCCATATGGGCGGCCGGATCATGCTGCGGTAGCATCGAGGCGAAAACATCGACACCGACCCCCTCCGCCTCGCAAGCTCGCGCACCATGCCAGACGCCGAGGTAGTTCGTCAGCTGGTGCGTCAGCAGCGCCATATCGAGGACCGCCGCGGCGCCCATCTCCTCGCCAACGTGCCGCAGATCGCCGCCGAGGCAATCGAGGACTGGCCGATGTTGCCCGTAGAGTGCCGCCGGTCCCGCAAACAGGATCTGAGCATCCGCAGCGCCGATGCCATCGGGATAGGGCATGATCGCTCCGTTGAGGACCTGAACGCCCTGTCCGTTCAGCCAAGCCGAGAAGTCGCGCGCTTCAGCGGGAGTGCCGGTGCTGAGCTGGATGAGCGTGCGCCCCGACAAAGCGTCCCGCACCCCGGGGAATCCAATGATGCGGCGTGACACATCGTAGTTGTCCACGCAGAAGACGATGGCGGAGCTCGACTTCGCAGCGTCAACCGGAGAGCCGGCGACCATTGCTCCACGCGTCGCCAAGGGTTCCGACTTCGCGGCAGTTCGATTCCAGACGCAGAGACTGTGTCCGGCCCCGAGGAATGCCCGAGCGAGGGCGGAGCCCATCGCGCCGAGGCCGATCAGTGAGACATCCATCATATTGTCCTCATGCGCGCGTGTTTGCGACGATCAGTTGTCGCCCTTGCTTCTCGAGCAGACGCTGCTGGAGCTCTATGGATTTGGCCCGCGCTTGTTCTGCACCAGAAGACCGCGCCGCGCTGGCCGCAATGGCTCAGCGAGTGCAAACACACGTTTCATCAAGTCCGTGCAGGTGGGTGCGACAGACGCCATCTCCTGGCCTTCTGCAGCAGACAGTTTTTGCTGATATACTCGGAAATTTTCGGTAACCAATGAGCCAACTCGGTCGTAAGCAGGATCGGCGAGCGCATCCGCCAGAGGAACGATCTCGATGCCTTCCCGGCTCATTCTCGCCATCAGAGGATCGATAACTTCTGCCAAGAATGCCACGAAGTGTCCAAGGGCAATTCCGGTGACATCGCGGTCGAAGAATTCCTGACAACATTTCTGGTCGTAGGCCAGTTGCGCGACGCAGAAGTCGACGAACTCAGATTTGAGGGCCGCCGCTTCTTCTGTCTTCCCAGTCTGCATGAGCCAACGCCAGGCGCGGTCCCACTCCCACTCGAAGAAGAAGCTCGTGACGTCTGCCAGGGTATAGTCAAGTCGAGCAATGTGGGAATTAACCGCCGAGCGTTTCGCCTCGGTGTTACCCCATAGGTTGAGGGGATGCCGAAAGAGCTTCTGCGGCGCGCGATTGAGCCACGGCTTCAACAGCTCATCGGCAATTGTAATGTCGGCTATGAATGCGTCGCTGTCGACGTCATTCAGCAGCGGATGGCTATGTGTATGGTTGCCAACAAAGTGACCGGCAGACGTCCACGCATCGAATATTTTCTCGGTCTGCGGATTGACATCGAGCGGCCAGGAATTGGCAAACGCATAGACGCCTTCAAGCTTGTGGCGATCGAGGCCTTCGATGATGCTGTCGGCAACCGAGGTGGGAGTGTATCCCTCAGGCAAAGCCAGGTGCGGATAGACCGGGAGATCGTCCATCGTAAAGGCAATGCGCATGGCCATTCCTGTTGGTTGCAAAAGGTGGATCGCGTGCAGTCTGAGGGCAAGTGGGCAAGGACCTGCCGAAGTCGGACAGTCACCTGGAACCGTCCTCAAGCCAAACCCGACCTACACCAAAAACGACGATTCCGGAGCGATCGGCGTGAAGTGTGCGTGGCGTTGTGGGTCAGCCTCGACGACTGCACGGCCTGCCTGACTTTCGGCTACCCTACCACGGAGCCGACGAACCGCAAGCAAGGCCAACAGCTCGAGCCCAGCCGTGAGCGGCCGAACGTCCCGGATGTCGGAAGCACCGATATTGTCCTCGCTGAGGTGCACTCTGTCGCGTGGATCTCGACGGAGCGTAAGCGGAGCAGGCACCTGTAAGCGATTCTTGGCAAGCCCCGTGACAAACCGCTGCCCGACCGGCAAGTGATCGTGATAGTCAGGGCGCTGGGGAGAGAATCCACGATGGCCGAGCAAAGAAGGCTAACCGCGATCCTGGCAGCTGACGTTGTCGGGTTCAGCCGGCTCACGGGTGCCGATGAAGAGCGCACTCTGGCGCGACTCAGGGCCCTGCGCAGCGATCTCATGGACCCCACGATCGCCGTGCACAATGGACGGATGGTCAAGCGCACCGGCGATGGTGCCATCGTCGAGTTTCGTAGCGTCGTCGATGCCGTGCGCTGCGCCATCGAGGTGCAGACTGCAATGGTCGAGCGCAATGCCGGCCTGCCCCCGGAGCGCCGCATCGAGCTCCGTATCGGCATCCATTTGGGCGATGTCGTCGTGGAGAGCGACGGCGATCTGATGGGTGACGGCGTCAACGTCGCCGCACGGCTCGAGGGGGTCGCTCAGCCGGGCGCCATATGTCTGTCCGAGGATGCCTATCGGCAGGTGCGATCCCGGCTGGATCTTTCGATCAGCGATCTTGGCGAGACAAGACTCAAGAATATCGCTGAGCCGATGCGGATTTATTCGCTCCAGGTCGGCCTACCCGCCCAGACCAAACCAAGGCCCGATCCTCTCCCCGCGCAATCAATGGGGTCGCCGCTGCCCGATAAGCCTTCGGTTGCCGTGCTGCCCTTCACGAACATGTCGGGAGATCCGGAGCAGCAATACTTCTCTGACGGCATCACAGAAGATATCATCACAGAGCTCTCACGCTTTCGCTCGCTAATCGTCATTGCTCGCAACTCCTCGTTTCAGTATCGCGACAAGGCGACGGACGTGCGTCGGATCGGGCGCGAATTAGAAACGCAATACGTCGTTGAGGGCAGCGTCAGAAGAGCCGGCGACCGGCTGCGCGTTACCGCACAGCTGATCGAAGCCGCGAGCGGGAGCCACTTGTGGGCAGAGCGCTATGATCGCGAGCTGAGTGACATCTTTGCTGTCCAGGACGAGGTGACACGTGCGATCTGCGCTGCCATTCCCGGCCAGCTCGATCGCCTGGCAGTCGACCATCTGCGAAGGAGGCCGCCGGACAATCTCACGGCCTATGACTGCGAACTTCGGGGAAGATGGGCGTTTTTTCATCTCGCCGAGGGCCTTGCTGTTGCCCTGAATTGGTACGAGAAGGCGGTCGAAGCAGATCCCACCTATGCCCTTGCGCATGCCGGGCTGGGCATGACCTCCGTGTTCGGGATCCTGAGCTTGGGGCTGCCGCCGGAGCCGACATTGGTGCGCGGCAGAGAACATGCCCGGAAAGCAGTCATGCTTGATGAAGCAAACCCAACCGTCAATTGCTATGCGGCATTCACGTACCACATATCGGGCGATCATCGGCTGGCGAGAAAGCACGCCGAACGGGCGGTATCCCTCAATCCGAACGATCCCTTTGTGATCTACGTGCTCGGATGTGCCCTGAGCTACACCGGAGAACCTGAGCAGGCTCTGGAATGCTTTGCAAGATCCGAGCGCCTTGAGCCCTATGCGCCTGATGATCAGCGCCTCGATACTCTTTGCGATTGCTACTATATGCTTCGCAATTACGCGAAAGTGATAGAGATCCACGAGGTATATCAGAACGTCCCGGCATTTCTCTATCTGGGCCTGGCCGCTGCGTACGCCCAGGATGGACAACTCGAAAAGGCAGCATTAGCAGTCGAGTCATATAGGCAACTCCGCCCTCCCGGTCACGACTTGAAGACGCACATCACGTACTGGATGAGAATGTGCTTGCGGCAGTCGGATCGAGATCACTGGCTGGAAGGCTTCCGCAAGGCTGGAATGGATGTATGACACAAGCTGAACGCAGCAATCACTCCGGCAGGGCCAGCAGTTGGCCGAAGAGAGTGGCGGGCAAGGAGCTGAGGTAAGCGGCACATAGTGTGGTCCGGGCCACACGAGGGTGCTGGCAGAGATCGGCGTGCCTGATCCCAACGGTGATCAGCCCGATAGACTCAGCGGCAGGTCGCCAATACAATTCAGCCGAACACCCTCTCTGAAAGTCACTGCATTCCATGGCCGAAGAACGGACGCAACGCCGCCTCGTCGCAATTCTGGCCGCCGATGTGGTGGGTTACAGCCGGTTGATGGAGGAGGATGAGGTCGGCACGCTGGTCGCGCTCAAGTCGCGCCGCAAGGAGGTGCTGGAGCCGCTGATCACCAAGCATCAAGGCCGGGTCTTCAAGGTGATGGGGGACGGCGTGCTGGTTGAATTCGGTAGCGCCGTCAACGCAATACAATGCGCGGTCGCGCTTCAGGAAGGCATGGCTGCCGCCAACAACGATCAGCCCCAGGATCGCCAGATCGTGCTGCGCATCGGTGTCAATCTGGGCGACGTCATCGTCGAGGGCAGCGATCTCTATGGTGAGGGAGTGAACATCGCCGCCCGACTCGAGGCAATCGCCGAGCCCGGTGGGGTGATCGTCTCCGGCGCCGCGTACGACCATGTCGGAACGAGAATCAAGGTCGGCTTCGATGATTTGGGCGCGCAGACACTGAAGAACATTGCACAACCGGTGCGTGCCTATCGGGTCACAGGCACGCCCTTTCTTGCCGTCGCCACGACCGCGCCCGTCAACGACAAGCCATCCATCGCCGTGCTGCCCTTCACCAACATGTCCGGCGACCACGAGCAGGACTACTTCTCAGACGGCATCACTGAGGACATCATTACCGAGCTGTCGCGATTTCGCTCTCTGTTCGTCATTGCTCGCAACTCCTCCTTTCAATATCGGGGCAAGTCGGTCGACGTGCGCCGGGTCGGTCGCGAGCTTGGCGTTCGCTACGTCGTCGAGGGCAGCGTTCGGCGGGCCAATCATCGCGTGCGTATCACGGCACAGCTCCTTGAAGCCGGCACCGGCGCCCATCTCTGGGCTGACCGCTACGACCGCTCGCTCGATGACATATTCGCTGTCCAGGAAGAGGTGACGCGAGCAATCGTCGCGGCGATTCCCCGGCTGATCAACGAGGCGCAGGTCGAGCAGCGCCGCCGGCGGCCGGTGTCCGGGCTGACCGCCTATGATCTGGTCCTGCGCGGCGAATGGCACAGCAATCACGGTGATGCCACCGGCAATCCGGAAGCTCTTGCCTTCTTCGAGCAAGCGCTGGCGATCGACCCCGATTTCGCACGCGCGCACGCCAATATCGCCTATCAACTCGCCTACGCCGTTTTTCATTCAGGCTTTCAGATTGAGCTGCAGTTGAGGCGGGCGCGACACCATGCCGAACGCGCACTGGCACTCGACGACGGAGATGCCACGACACATGAAAGCGCTGCTTTCGTGTACCTGATGTGTGGCGAGCACAGCCGGGCCGAAACGCATGCCAGCAGGGCGGTGTCGCTGAACCCGAACGACCGGCATGCTGTTGGCATGCGCGGTGTCGTGGCGCTCCATCGCGGCGATGCGCGCTCAGCTATCGAGTGGCATCAAGTCGCCCAGCGTCTCGACCCCCGGTCGTTCGATGCAGGGCGGGAGCCCAGATTCGACGCGTACTACGTCGCTCGCCAATACAGTGTGGCCCTCAAAGAGTTCGAGCAGTTGCGCCGGCCGCCTCCGCACATGTGGTTGGAGGTTGCCGCTTGTCATGCGCAGCAGGGACAGTCGGCCGAAGCCGCTGCGGCCATCAGGCAATTCGAGAGCGAACGTGCGCCGACGTTCGACCTCGCCGCTTTCATTGCCACCCATCTTCGCATGTACGAGCGGGCCGAGGATCGCGATCTGTGGCGCGACGGCTATCGCAAGGCCGGCTTGGCGGTGTGACCATCCACTGCATCGTGCCCTGACCCTGATCAGTCAGTGCGCAGTCTGAAGCTGCACGCGACCGATTGACGCCGAGTTACGATGATAACGCCAATCGAAAGCACAGAGAGTCATTGCGAGAAACCTGCGATGTTTGCTTCCCGTCCACGTCTTGTCGGCACCGTCATTCTGGCGAAGGTCGGAACCCACGGAGCCTGAGGTCAGTCGAAGCCTGCTGCACGGCACGGCCGGCGCGCCAAGCTTACTTGATGGATGCCAGCCTGCGCTGGCGTCACGGAAGGAAGTACGGTGCTCAGACTTCGAGTCCCGCCTTTCTGAGGCCATCGATCAGATGCCCATTGTCGGCCGGGTTCTGGAATGGCTCGGCTTCGGCGAACTTGATGATCGGAATGGTGGGTTTGAGGCGGGCGCACTTGTCGAGGATGGTGCGGGCCTCGGCGATGCGGCCGAGCTGGCCGAGGGCGGCGGCGAGATACATCAAGGACTTGACGGACTCCGTTGGGGCATCGAGGCTTTTGGCGGCGTCCGCGTATCGGCGATCCACATAGGCCGCTCTTCCCGCGAATGCGACGTACCAGGTCGGAGGAAAGGGGTTTAGCCGCAAGCCATTCTCAAACCAGATGCTGCTTTCAGCCGCGCGTCCGGTGTAAGCAAGAAACAATCCCATGTGCGTCGCCACATACGCATCGTTCGGATTGAGTGCGCAAGCTCTCTCGTGATGAAACTG
>JANNSW010000002.1:0-2777 GCA_031403055.1 Hyphomicrobiaceae bacterium
GGGGCCGGCGATCACGATCTCGCCGACCGCGCCGGGCGGCTGCTCAGCGAGCGTCTCGGGATCGAGGATGCGTGAATCGACTCCGACGAAGGGAATGCCGAGGCATTGCCGTTTCGGCCGGCCCGGCGGATTGACGTGGGACGCCGCGATCGTCTCGCTGAGGCCGTAGCCCTCGATGTAGCTGAGGCCGGTCAGCCGCTCGAGCCGCGCGGCGACCGCCTCGGGCATCGCCGCCCCGCCGCCGCCGACCCAGGCGAGGCTCGAAAGTGCGTCCGGGTCGAGATCGGGCCGGGCGAGCACGTCGATCAGCATGGTGGTGATCAGGCGCCAATGAGTGATGCGCTCGCTCGCGGTCAGCGCTAGCGCTGCCGCCGCATCCCAGCGGGTGAGGATCACCATGCGGGCGCCCGTGTAGATGCAGGCGTTCATCGAGCCCTGCATGCCCGTCACATGGAACAGCGGCAGGGTCGACAGCACCGCCGAGTGCGGGCCAATCGGCGTCCAGTGGGCATAGCCGGCGATGTTGGCCATGACGGTGCGGTGCGAATGCATGCAGCCGCGTGGTTGGCCGGTCGAGCCCGAGGTGTAGGCGATCAGGCAGAGATCATCGGGCGCGACCTGGAGCGGGTGAGGTCGGGTGCCCGCCGCGAGCGCGTCCGCCCAGGCGAGAAAGCCTCGGCCGGAAAGCCCCCGGCGTGGCGCGCGCACGACCTCGGGGGCGGCAACCGGGGGATCGGCCGGGCAATAGTCCGAGTAGGTGGCGACCACCGCATGGTCGATGTCGCCACTCGCCAGCAGCCCTTCGACCGGCCCGATCAGGTCCTGCGCACAAATCACGACCCGCGCCCCGGTATCCCCGGCGATCAGCCGCAGCTCGGCCTCGCGCAGCATCGGATTGAGCGCGACCACGATCGCGCCAGCACGCAGGATGCCATAGTAGCCGATCACGAATTGCGGGCTGTTCTGCAGGTAGAGCAGCACCCGGTCGCCGGGCACCACGCCGAATTCAGCGCGCAGAGTGCCGGCCAATCGCTCGGTCGCCTCCAGCAGATCACCATGCTGATGCGCGTGCCGTAGTAGTAGATCGCTTCGCAGTGGCCCGAGCGTGCCGCAGTGGCGGCGAGGTTCTCGAACACACTGTGCTCGGGCACCGCGACCGTGCGCGGCACGTGGCTCGGCCAGAACGGGAGGTGGCGCTCGCCCATGGCAACGACAGCTCCCGCCTCAACCCGATGCCATCTTGACGTTGATCTCGCGTCCGCCGCTGACGTTGAGACAGGTGCCGGTGATGTAGGACGCCTGGTCGGACGCCAGAAACAGCACTGCATTGGCGATGTCGGAGGGCAAGCCGATCCGCCCCAGCGGCACGATCCTGGCCGCCGCCTCCGCCGCCTTGCCCGGCCCGAAATCAGCATCCAGCATGTCGGTCAAGGTGAGACCGGGGCGGATACAGCAGACACGGATGCCGGACTTGGCGACCTCCTTGGCGAGACCGAGCGTGAACGCATCGACCGCTCCCTTGCTCGCCGCGTAGATGACGTCGTTGGGCAAGCCCCCATAGACGGGCGAGATCGAGGAGATGTTGATGATGACCCCGCCCTTGCCGCCGCGGTCGGTTGCCATGGCGCGCACCGCCTCGCGGGCTGCGAGCACGGTGCCGCGCACATTGACGCCGAAGACGAGGTCGAAATCCTCCGGCTTGCTGTCGGCGACACTTGTCGGCACGCCGACACCGGCATTGTTGACGAGCACATCGGGTGTGCCGAAGGCAGCCACGGTCGCCGCGAACAGCCGCGCCACGTCCTGGTGCCGGGCAATGTCGCCCTGCACGGCCAGCGCTTGGCCGCCAGCCTTGCGGATCCCGGCAACGAGGGCGTCGGCCGCTTCCTTGGCGCGGCTGTAGTTGATGGCGACCGCGTATCCGGCCGCGGCCGCCGAGCGGACGATCTGGGCTCCGATCCCGCGTGACCCGCCGGTCACGATCATCACCTTGGGCATGTGGCATCCTCGCGTGCGCTGCGGCCGACTGAGCCCGGCCAGCTAATCAGGTTTGCCGGCGGACGCCAAGCTGGCCTCAACGGTATTGTTGGGGCACAGCTATCCGGCATCTTGGACGAAACGGGAACGCTGGTTCCGAGGAATGTCCGTTGTCATGCTGTTGGCTGTCGCGCAGGAGTGCCGGTCGGCATTGGCGGGTGCGGGGCAGGGACGAGCGCCGCGAAGGACCACTTGCGACACTTGCCCAACGACCGCTTACTGAATACGATAGCGCAAAGGCAGGGAGTGACGGGCCACGGGCGAAAGTGACCCACAGCGTCCATTTCGCGGTGCGACGAGATTCCCATCGACGACGTCCGCTCCCATTCGGTCCACGGCCGAATCGACCCTGTCACGCCTCGAAGCGAATCATCTCGACGCCGGCCACATCGACGATATGCAGCGTGTCGGTGATGACTTTGAGGACGTCGGGCAGAGATCGGGCGTTGCGGTCATAGGTCTTGACCAGAGCCGATAACGCCCCGGATGCTTCACGGTCGCCTCCGAGGCGAGCAATCTTTGCCTGCTCGCCGTCGGCGAGGTCCCGCCAATGCAGGGCATAGTCGGCCCAGGTTCTCGGGCCGATGCTCGAACCGGCCGCCACCACCACGCGCACGCGGCGGCGCCACTCGGCAGGCTCCTTCAGGCAGTGCTCGTAGAGCAGCACGATCTCGTCCAGGCAGAAGTCGGATGCGAGATACGCCTTGCTCAACACCAGCACGACCTTGTCGCCGCGGGCA
>JANNSW010000003.1:0-7490 GCA_031403055.1 Hyphomicrobiaceae bacterium
GGCATAGCCGCTCGAGCGTGTCAGCTCGAGCGCCTCGGCACTCATCCAGGCAACCATCAGGATCTCGTCGGTGCGGACATTCTGCACGACGGCCGTGATCAGGCCCCTGCGGTCGAACCGCAGCCGGAGCTCACCAGTCTCTTCGATGGACTCTGTAGCCTGCCCCTTTCCCATCGCGTTCGGCCTCAGTAACGCGGCCCCAGCCCATTGCGCTGCGCGAGCATCATGAAGCGTTGGGCTTGGGCGGGGTCGTCCTTGAACAGGCCGGTGAACTGGGTGGTGATGGTCGCGACGTTGGGCTTCAGCACGCCACGCAGCGACATGCACTGATGCACGGCCTCGATCATGATGGCGACGCCCTTGGGCTCGAGCGCGCGGTTGATGGCTTCCGCGATCTGGGCGGTCATCGTCTCCTGCGTCTGCAGGCGGTGGGCGAAGATGTCGATCACGCGGGCGAGCTTGGAGATCCCGACCACGTGCTCGCCGGGGAAATAGGCGACGTGGGCCTTGCCGATGAAGGGGATCATGTGGTGCTCGCAATGGGAGACCACGTCGATATCGCGCAGCATCACGATATCGTCGTAGCCACCGACATCGGCGAAGGTGCGGTCGAGCGCATCCAGCGGGTTCTCCTCGTAGCCGCGGAAGAATTCGTTGTAGGCGTTGACGACGCGCTTGGGCGTATCGAGCAGGCCTTCGCGGGCGGGATCGTCGCCGGCCCAGGCGATCAGTGTGCGCACGGCGGCCTCGGCCTCATCACGCGTCGGCCGTTTCAGGTCCTTCGGCCGGGCGGCGATCGGGTCCTTCTCGACAGGCAACTTCTTCACGATGGCATCCATGCTGATCTCGTCCATAGTGGCCTGCGGTTGCGGCGGCTGAAGCCCGTAGACGACCTCATCCACCGGTTTCCGCGTTGCAGGTGTTGGGATATATAGGGGGGCAATTGATGCCGCAAGGGCGCTTCCCTTGCGTCTTACGCTGGCCTGGAGCCGACCGATGACAGCCCTCGAGGATATCTACAGCGAGCGCATACTGGAGCTTGCGGCCAATATCACCCATACCGGCCGCCTCGCGGGCCCGGATGCGACGGCAACGGCGCATTCCAAGCTGTGCGGCTCGACGGTGTCGGTGGACCTCGCCATGGCGGGCGACCGAGTGACCGGCTATGGGCAGACCGTGAAGGCCTGCCTGCTGGGTCAGGCCTCGGCCGCGATCATGGGCAAGCTCGCGGTCGGCGCGACCGTAGCCGAGTTGCGGGAGGCCGCCCGTGCGGCGCGCGCAATTCTGAAGGAGGGTGCCGCTGCCCCCGGCGGCAAGTGGCACGAGCTCGAGATCCTGCAGCCCATCCGCGACTACAAATCCCGCCATGCGTCGACGCTGCTGGTGTTCGACGCAGTCGAGAAGGCGCTCGACGAGATCGAGGGGAAGGGCAACCTGGCTTGAGCGATCGAAGAAAGGATAACCCAATGCCCGCAATCAGGGATCCTATGGCGGTCGTAGGGCGGCGCGGCACGATCTATCCGCCGCCCCATGATCAGGGTTTCGAGGGGCGCGTGAAGCGGGCCTTGACGGGCCTGCTCGGCCTCACCCAGTTCGGCGTCAACCTGACGACGCTCGAGCCCGGCGCCATGAGCGCGCAACGCCACTGGCACACCAGCGAGGACGAATGCGTCACTGTGATCGAGGGCGAGATCACGCTGGTCACCGACGAAGGCGAGACGCTGCTCGGGCCCGGCATGGTTGCTGGCTTCCCCAAGGGCGAGCGCAACGGCCATCATCTCGTCAACCGGTCGGCCGCGCCCGCGCACTACCTGGAGATCGGCACGCGCTCGCCCCACGACGATGTCGAGTATCCCGATCTCGACCTGAAGGGCGAGAAGCGCGACGGGAGCTATCGCTTCCTCGCCAAGGACGGGACGGCGCTGACGTGAGGGGGCGATCCGCCATGGCCCTTCTCCTCTTGATGCTCGCGGCCGCTCAGCCGGCGCGGGCAGCCGAGGTCGTCTGCACGCGCGACGATTTCGCCGCTGTCGTCGACGAGGCGGGCGACGCCTTGCGCAAGCTCACGGGCGAGAACACGCCCCGCTTCCAGGCCCGGCTGCGCGTGCTGAAGGAGCGGATGAGCTGGGACGACGAGGAGTTTCTCAGCGAGGCCCGCCCGTTCGTGCAGAACGAGCGCGTCAGCGCCTATGACGAGATCGCCAACGGCTTTCTCGCCAACATCAACCGGCTCGGCAACGATGGCAACGGGCAAGGCGTGCCCGACTGCCGGCTGCTGATCGAGCTGCGCGGCCATCTGTTCGGCCTGGTCGAGACCTTGAAGGCGAAATGGGCCTACATGTTCGGGAAGCTCGAGCAGGCGATGGTGGAGGAGTAGGTGGGCAATGGGAGCTGAGCGATCGCCCCGGCCGAGCAGGCCGGGTGCCGTTTCGGCGTACCTGTCAGCATGGCCGGCCTCCCGCTGACGGCGATCCACAAATCGCCGAACGATCTTTCCATTCATTGATCCAGCTTCGCCGGAATCGAATGAATGGGACGGAACACTAGATCCATAGAAATACCGCTGCTGCATAAACCAGTGACACCAGGGTCGCGCCCCAAAGTGCCGAGCTGCCCAACAGGGCGAGCCAACCGAGGTGGATGAAGGCGCTGCCCAGGAGTGAGATGAAGAGCCGGTCGCCGCGCGTGGTGTCGAGACCGATCAGGCCGCGCCGGGGTGCGCCGCCCGGCACCCGCAACTCCCAGACCGTCATCGCGAGCAGGCAGAGCGCGATGAAGACGAAGAACGCGGCCGTCGGCCAGGTCCAGGCCATCCAGGTCAGATCGAAGATGCCGCCATTGCCCATATCCCGTCCCTGCCTCAGACCCGGCCCAGGGCGAAGCCCTTGGCGATGTAGTTGCGCACGAAATAGATGACGACGGCGCCGGGAATGAGCGTGAGCGTGCCGGCCGCCGCCAGCAGCCCGAGCTCATAGCCCGACGTGCTCGCCGTCCGCGTCATGGTTGCCGCGATCGGCTTGGCGGCAACCGACGTCAGCGTCTTGGCCAGCAACAGCTCGACCCAGGAGAACATGAAGCAGAAGAAGCAGGCGACGCCGATCCCCGCCGCAATCGTCGGCAGGAAGATCCTGAAGAAGAAGCCGGGGAACGAGTAGCCATCCACATAGGCGGTCTCGTCGAGCTCCTTGGGTACGCCCGACATGAAGCCCTCGAGAATCCAGACGGCGAGCGGCACATTGAAGAGGGTATGCGCGAGCGCAACCGCCCAGGGCGTATCGAACAGGCCGACCGCCGAGTACAGTTGCAGGAAGGGCAGCGCGAACACCGCCGGCGGCGCCATGCGGTTCGAGAGCAGCCAGAAAAACAGGTGCTTGTCGCCGATGAAGCGGTAGCGCGAAAAGGCATAGGCGGCCGGCAGCGCAACCGCGACCGAAAGCGCGGTGTTGATCGCCACATAGTTGAGCGAGTTCAGGTAGCCATTGTACCAGGTCGGATCGGTGAAGATCTTGACGTAGTTCTCCAGCGTCGGCGACTGGGGAAACAGCGAGAACCCGCCCAGGATCTCGTTCGTCGTCTTGAACGACATGCTGACGAGCCAATAGATCGGCAGCATCAGGAACACGATGTAGGTGGTCGGAACCAGCCAGCGCAGCCGCATCATTTCGCCTCGCTACGCATCATCAGGGTGTAGAACAGCCAGCTGAAGAACAGGATGATCAGGAAGTAGATGATCGACATGGCCGCTGCCGGCCCCAGATCGAACTGGCCGAGCGCGGTCTTGACGAGGTCGATCGAGAGCAGCGTGGTCGCATTGCCGGGGCCGCCACCCGTCAGCACCACGACCTCGGTGTAGATCATGAAGCTGTCCATGAAGCGCAGCAGCACGGCGATCGTCAGCACGTGCTTGAGCTTGGGCAGCTGGATGTGCCGGAACACGGCCCAGGGCCCGGCTCCGTCGATCTTGGCGGCCTGGTAGAAGGCGTCCGGGATCGAGACGAGGCCCGCGTAGCAGAGCAGCACCACCAGCGAGGTCCAGTGCCAGACGTCCATCAGCAGCATGGTGCACCAGGCCGAGAACGGCTGGCGCGTGTAGTTGTAGTCAAACCCCAGACCGTTGACGAGCTTGCCGAGCAGGCCGATGTCGGGTAGCGCGAAGATGTTCCACATGGCGCCCACGACGTTCCACGGGATCAGCAGCGGCAACGCCATCAGCACCAGACAGACCGAGACCCAGATGCCCTGGCGCGGCATCGCGAGCGCGATTGCGAGCCCGAGCGGAATCTCGATTGCAAGCACGAGCCCGGTGAACAGGATCTGGCGCCCGAGTGCCGCATGGAAGCGCTCGGAGTGCAGCACTTGCTCGAACCAGCGCAGACCCGACCAGAAGAACACGTTGTCGCCGAACGATTCCTGGAACGAGAAGTTGACGACCGTCATCAACGGAATGATGGCGTTGAAAGCAACGAGCAGGAACACCGGCAGCACGAACAGCCAGCCCTTCTGGTTGACGGTCTTGCGCATGGTCCTCGCCCCTACTCCACGATCCAACCATCGGCATAAACGCGCGTGTGCGCTCGCTCGAAGGCGAGATGCACCGTGCCTGCCGGTACCGGCTCGCCTTCAGCGACGAGCAGCTTCACCATGCTGGCGCCCGCGCGCGTCTGGACGATGCGGAAGCGGCCGGCATCGGTGACCTTGACGACCTCGGCCGGGATGCCCTCGCTCGCCAGCCGCACGAACTCGGGCCGCACGCCGAGCTCGAGACGGCCGCCCGTCCGGTCGGCGGCGATCCGCGCCGCGTTCTCGGTCTCGACCACACTGCCTTCGAACACCGCTCGCGCTCCATCGATCCGGCACGGCAGCACGTTCATGCCGGGCGAGCCGATGAAGTGGCCGACGAAGGTGTGGCGCGGCCGCTCGAACAGCTCGACCGGCGTTCCCGCCTGCACCACCTCGCCATTGTTCATGACGACCACCTGGTCGGCGAAGGTGAGCGCTTCGGTCTGGTCGTGGGTCACGTAGATCATGGTGCGCCGCGTTCGCCGATGCAGCTCCTTCAGCTTCGAGAGTAGCACCCATTTGAGATGGGGATCGATCACGGTCAGCGGCTCGTCGAACATGATGACATTGACATCGGAGCGAACCAGCCCCCGTCCGAGCGAGATCTTCTGCTTGCCGTCGGCGGTCAAACCCGAGGCGCGGCGATCGAGCATGTCGCCGAGGTCGAGCATGGCCGCGATCTCTCTGACGCGAAGACCGACCTCGGCCTCGGGAACGCGCCGGTTGCGCAATGGGAAGGCAAGGTTGTCGAACACGGTCATGGTGTCGTAGATGACCGGGAACTGAAACACCTGGGCGATGTTGCGCGCTTCTGGCGAGCGCCCCGTCACGTCCTCGTCGCCAAACAGGATCCGGCCTTCGGTCGGCCGCAGCAATCCCGAGATGAGGTTCAGCAGCGTCGTCTTCCCGCAGCCCGAGGGCCCGAGCAGGGCGTAGGCGCCCCCTTCCGACCATTCGAGCGTGATGCGCTTCAAGGCCCAGTCCTCGTCGGAGACTGGATCCGGGCGGTAGCTGTGCCGCAACTTGTCGAGTGTGATCCTGGCCATCAGGCGACCAGCTCTTGGCCGGGACCAAAGAACATCCCCTGGTCGATATCGACGTAGAGGCGCGCGGTCTCGCCCGCTTCGAACGGGTGGATGCCGTGGGACTGGGATACCCAGGTGCGGCCATCGAGGTCGAAATGGATGACGCTTTCGGAACCCGAGAGCTCGGTCACGATCACGCGCCCGTCGAGCACCGCGCCGGTGTTGCGCCCGGCTGCGGGCGAAATGTGATGGGGACGGATGGCGAGCGTATAGGGACCATCCGGGAGCCGGATCGCCGCGGCGCCAGCCGGCCAAACGATCGTCTCGCCGATCGCGATGCGGTCGCCGCGCTTCATTACGTCGACCAGGTTGATCGGGGGATCGGAGAACACGCGGGCCGAGGTCAGGTCCCGCGGCCGGCGGTAGATCGAATTGGTCGGGCCGAATTGGGTGATCCGGCCTTCGTGCATGGTTGCGGTATAGCCACCGAACAACAGCGCCTCGGTCGGCTCGGTCGTGGCGTAGACGACGATGCAGTCGCGCTTGGCGAGCAGCGCCGGCAGCTCGTCGCGCAGCTCCTCCCGCAGCTTGTAGTCGAGATTGGCGAGCGGCTCGTCGAGCAGGACCAATCCGGAATCCTTGACCAGGGCGCGCGCGATCGCGGTGCGCTGCTGCTGGCCGCCCGACAGCTCGGACGGCCGCCGCTGCAGCATCGGCCCGAGCCGCAGCAACTCCGCCATCCGCCCGACGCGCCCGGCGATCTCTGCTCGCTCGAGGCCGGCGACTCGCAAGGGCGACGCAATGTTCTCGAACACAGTCATATTGGGGTAGTTGATGAACTGCTGGTAGACCATCGACACGTTGCGGCGCTGCACCGGCATGCCGGTCACGTTCTTGCCGCCCGACCACACTTCGCCCGAGGTCGGTCGCTCGATTCCGGCGAGCAGCTGGAGCAGTGTCGTCTTGCCGGCGAGCGTCGTGCCGAGCAGGATGTTGAACGAGCCCGGCTCGAGCACCAGATCGGTCTTCTCGATGTGGACCTCGGCGGCCACGTGCTTGGTGACCTGCCTCAACTCGAGCGACATCTCTTACCCGGACTCCTCGAGGCGGCGATCAGTCTGGCCTGTAGCGCCAGGGCGCACTGAATGCGCGCCCTGGCCATTCGTCGTCGATTGGGCGTGCAGCCTATTGCTGCCAGCGCTTGATGATCTCCTCATAGGCGATCGTCTGGCCCTGCTCCTTCTCGTTCTCGATCTTGGCGTGCGGGCCATCGGCCTTGCCGAGCCATTCGGAAGGGTCCTTCTCGGCGTTGAGGCGTGGTCCGCAACCGCCATAGGTCTTGTTGGCCTCATCGGCCGCCTGCATGCGTCCCATGATCTGGTCCATCTCGCCCGCGAGTCGGTCCATGGCCTGCTGAGGTGTGAACGCGCCCGAGTTCACGTCACCAATCTGCTGCCACCAGAGCTGAGCGAGCTTGGGGTAGTCGGGAACGTTGATGCCGGTCGGCGACCACACCACCCGGTCCTTCGAGCGATAGAACTCGATCAGACCGCCGAGCTGGGGTGCCCGATCGGTGAAGTGCTGGTGGTTGACGGTCGAATTGCGGATGAAGGTCAGACCCACATCGCTCTTCTTCACGTCGACGGTCTTCGACACGACGAACTGGGCATAGAGCCAGGCGGCCTTGCGGCGGTCGACCGGCGTCGAGTTGAACAGCGTCCAAGAGCCGGCGTCCTGGTAGCCGAGCTTCTGGCCGTCCTTCCAATAGACACCATGCGGCGAGGGGGCCATGCGCCACAGGATATTGCCGGCGTCATCGACGGTGTTGTTGCCCGAGGACTTCGGGGTCACCATCGAAGCAGTGAAGGCGGTGTACCAGAAGATCTGCTGGGCGACGTTGCCCTG
>JANNSW010000004.1:0-1897 GCA_031403055.1 Hyphomicrobiaceae bacterium
GGCTCGCTGCTGACGCTCGCCATCTCCGACGTGCCGGGTGACGATCCGGCCGTGATCGGCTCAGGCCCGACCGTCGGCGATCCGACCACGCTCGATGAAGCCCGCGCCATCATGGCCCGGCTCGGCAAGCCGGTCCCGGCCGCCGTGATGGCAGCGCTCGGCGATCCAGCAAACGAGTCCCCCAGTCGCGACGATCCCGCGCTCGGGCGCGCGGTCTATCGGCTGATCGCGGCCCCGCGGCTTTCGCTCGAAGCGGCGGGCGCGGCCGTCGCGCGGCTCGGCTACCGGGCGGTCATGCTCGGTGACGCCCTCGAGGGCGAGGCCCGCGAGCTCGGCGGCCGGCATGCCCGGATCGCGCTCGACGCCCGGCAGCGGGGCGAGCGGATCGCACTGCTGTCGGGTGGCGAGGTGACGGTTACGGTGACGGGCGAAGGCCGTGGTGGCCCCAACCAGGAATACGCGCTGGCGCTGGCGATCGGGCTCGAGGGCGCAGCTGGCATTTGCGCGCTCGCCGCCGACACCGACGGCACCGATGGCGGCAGCGGAGCGCCTGACGATCCCGCTGGCGCCATCGTTCTCCCCGATTCGCTCGCACGCGCCTCGCGGTTGCTTCTCAATCCTGTCACCTTCCTGCAAAACAATGATTCGTCGGGATTCTTCGGCCGCCTCGGCGACCTCCTCGCCAGCGGCCCGACGCAGACCAATGTCAACGATTTCCGGGTCATTCTCGTCGATCCGTGAGATCAGCCGAGCAAAGCACGCCGCATGAATTCCGCGCCGCTGCCAGTGACCATCGACCGAGCGGGTGGGCCGAGCCTTGCTCGCCGGTCGGTCGGCACGCGCTTGCTGGGCATCGCCGCTGCGCTGCTGCTGTTACAGCCCGGCAGCGCACGCGCCGACCTGAAGCTCTGCAACGAGACCTCGAGCCGCGTCGGCATTGCCATCGGCTACAAGGACAAATCGACCGGCGACTGGGTGACGGAGGGCTGGTGGAACATCCTCTCCCACGCCTGCGAGACCATGCTTCCGGGCGTGCTGCAGGCCCGCTTCTACTATGTGCACGCGATCGACTACGACCGCGGCGGGGCCTGGTCCGGCAAGGACAAGATGTGCACGGCGGGAAAATCCTTCACCATCCGCGGCGTCGGCAATTGCTCGGATCGGGGGCTCGAGCAGACCGGCTTCTATGAGGTCGACACCGGGGAGGCCAACGACTACACGATAAAGCTGATCGATCCGGTCGTGGGCGGGGCAGGGGCACAATGAGGCGTAACCGGCGTGTGAAGATCCTGGCGACCCTCGGTCCGGCCAGCTCGGATCCTGCGATGATCGAGCGGCTGTTCGAGGCGGGCGCGGATCTCTTCCGCATCAACATGAGCCACGCGACCCACGACATGGCCCGCAGCCAGTTCAATGCAATCCGGGCTGCGGAGAAGAAATTCAGCCGTCCGATCGGCGTGCTCGCCGACCTGCAAGGACCAAAGCTCCGGATCGGGGAGATCGGCGGCGGCCGCGCCTTGCTGACGCAAGGCAAGATCTTCCATTTCGATCGTATCCGCAAGGTTGGCGGCTCCGAGCGGGTCGAGCTACCCCATCCCCAGATCTTCGAGGCGGTCGAGCCGGGCCATGCGCTTTTGCTCGATGACGGCAAGCTGCGCCTCGAGGTCGTCTCGGCGACACCAGA
This sequence comes from Hyphomicrobiaceae bacterium, assembly GCA_031403055.1. GTDB lineage: Bacteria > Pseudomonadota > Alphaproteobacteria > Rhizobiales > Hyphomicrobiaceae > JANNSW01. The sequence goes on from JANNSW010000004.1 coordinate 1,685, forward strand.
GCGGATCACGGCCAAGGTGCTGGTCGGGGGCCCACTCGCCAGCCGCAAGGGTATCAGCCTGCCCGACTCGGTGCTCTCGTTCGGGGCCTTGACCGACAAGGACCGGGTCGACCTCGCCTATGCCCTCGATCTCGGCGTCGATTGGGTCGCGCTCTCGTTCGTGCAGCGCGCGGCCGACGTGGCGGAAGCCAGGAAGATCGTGCAGGGCCGAGC
>JANNSW010000005.1:0-31414 GCA_031403055.1 Hyphomicrobiaceae bacterium
CGGGCCGGCGAATGGCTGCGCCACCAGACGCGCGACGACTACTGGAAATCAGGCTCGGTCTGCGAGGACTACCGGCGGATCGAGGCCGCCGTGCTCGCGGTCGGTGGCTGGGCGGATGGCTACAGCAATGCCGTGCTGCGGCTGATGGAGAACCTCGACTGCCCGCGCAAGGCCGTGATCGGACCCTGGGCGCACGCCTATCCGCATCTGGCGACGCCGGGACCGCGCATCGATTTCCTCGGTCTCGTGGTGCGCTGGATGGATCGCTGGCTGAAGGGGATCGACGACGGCATCATGGCGGAGCCAATGGTGACGGCCTGGGTTCAGGAGAGCGAGCCGCCGGCCGCGAGCTATCGGGTACGCGACGGCCGTTTCGTCGCCGAGGACACTTGGCCGAGCCCGCTGGTCGACCGGCTGGCCTGGCACTTCGCCGGCGGCCGGCTGTCGGCCGATCCGCCATCCGGCTCGCCGGTGCAGGTGTCGTCGCCCGTCACGACGGGAACCGCCTCGGGCGAGTGGTGTCCCTATGGCTGGGGGCCCGACATGCCACTCGACCAGCGCGGCGACGACGGCAGCTCGGCCTGCTTCGACAGCCTGCCGCTCGCAGCCGACCTGACTTTGCTCGGCGGCACCGAGGTCGAGGTCTTGTTGGAGGTGGACCGGCCCGAGGCGCAGATCGCAGTACGCCTCAACGACGTCTCGCCCGACGGTGTCTCTCGACGCATCACTTATGGCCTCGCCAACCTCGCGCTCGGCGAAGACCGGGCCAGCCGGCTCAGGCTGGCACCCGGACAATTGCTCACACGCGGCTTGAAACTCAACGATGTCGGCTATCGGGTACCGCGCGGGCATCGCCTGCGCCTCGCGATCTCGACCGGCTACTTGCCGCTCGCATGGCCATCGCCGGAGAGAGCAACGGTGACGATCCATCGCGGCATGCTCGTGCTGCCCGCACGCGACGATGCGGCGCCGCGAGGACCGGTGCCCGATCTCGGAACGGCCCGCGAGCCCGCGCCGATGGCGACGGAAATACTCGTCAAGCCCGAGCGCGGCAGACAGCGCGTGACGCGGGATGTGGGAGCGGGGATCACGACCGTGGAGGTAGTGCGCAATCTCGGCGCCATGCGCATACCCGAGGTCGATCTGACGATCAGCGGCCTCGGGCGGGAGAGCTACGTTGCAACCGATGACCGCCCCGAGCTGACGCGCTCGACCGCGATCAGGGAGGCCTCGCTCACCCGTGGCGATTGGAGCGTCAAGGTCGCGACGCGAAGCGTGCTCTCGACCGCAGGCCCGGATTTCGTGCTGGCCTCCGACCTGGAGGCATTCGAGGCGGGTCACAGGATCTTTGCCCGCTCATGGAGCGAGCGGATCCGGCGCGTGACCGCGCCCGACGACCAGGACGCCTGATCGTCCGGCGAGCGGAACCGGGGGCAGGCTCGCCCCGCCCCCGGAATGGTTGACAGATCAGGCAAACCACCAGCGCTCGAGCACCTTCCAGCCGTCGAGCTCCCAGTTGGTCGCGACCTTGTCGCCATGGGCGACCTTGTCCGAGCGCGCGTCCACATAGTTCGCGTACATCGGCACGACGGCTCCGCCGTCGTCGCTCACGATCGCCTGCATCTCGTGATACATCGCGCGACGCTTGGGCTCGTCGAGCTCGGCCCGCGCTTCGACCAGCAACTTCATGAACCGGTCGTTGCTCCAGAACGTCTCGTTCCACGAGCCCTTGGCGGCATAGCCGATCGTGAACATCCAGTCCTCGGTCGGACGCCCGCCCCAATAGCTCATGGTCCAGGGCTTCTTCATCCAGACATTCGACCAGTAGCCGTCATCGGGCTCGCGGATCACGTTGATCTCGATGCCGGCCTTGGCAGCATTGGCGGCATAGAGGGTCGCCACGTCGACTGCGCCGGCAAAAGCAGTGTTGGCGGCCGACAGGTCGACCTTCAGGCTGTCGAGCCCGGCCTTCTTCAGATGGAACCTCGCCTTCTCGGGATCATAGGTCCGCTGCTCGAGATCGGCGGCAAAGTAACGATTTGCCGGCGCGATGGGATGATCGTTGCCGACGCGGCCATGACCGAACAGGATGGCCTTGACCATGGCCTCACGGTCGATCGCGTATTTGAGAGCGAGCCGCACATCCACATTGTCGAAGGGTGCGACACCCACGTTCATCGGGATGGTGTAATGCTGGGTGCCGGTCACCTCTTCCAGCACGATACCCGGATTCTGGCCGAGCAGGCTCGCGGTCTTGAGGTCGACGTGGTTGATGGCATCCACATCGCCCGAGACGAGCGCATTCTGGCGTGCCGCCGCATCGGGGATGCCGATCAGGATGCACTTGTCGAAATGGGCGCGATCCGACTTCCAGTAATTGGGGTTGCGGTCGAGCTCGACCGTCACGCCGGGATTGTTCTTGACGAGTTTGTAGCCGCCCGCGCCAAAGCCCGACTGCCAGTCGATCTTGCCATCCTTCGAGGGGACGATCGGCAGGTGATAATCGTTCATCAGGAAGGGGAAATCGGCGTTGCCATCCTTCAGCCTGATGACGACGCTGTCGCCGTCCGCCTTGATCTCCTCGATCGGCTCGAACAGCGACTTCAGCGCCGACTTCGAATCCGCACCACGGTGATGCATGATCGAGGCGATCACGTCGTCGGTCGACAGCGTCTTGCCGTTGTGGAACTCGACGCCCTTGCGCAGCTTGAAGTTCCAGGTCTTGGCATCCTTCGACGCCTCGAAGCTCTCGGCAAGCTCGGGCCGCAGGCTGCCGTCCTCGGCCACTTCCACGAGTTGGTTGTGCACGCCGAACGAGAATCCGATCTGGGTGAAGGTCGAGATGTAGGTTGCGGGATCGAGCTCATCCGTCGTGCTGGCGCCACCGAGACCGAGGCGGAAAGTGCCGCCCTTCTTCGGGGTTGCGGCGAGAGCCGCTGTCACCAGACCGTCGGCCATGGCAACCGTCAGGCCGAGCGCGATCGCCCCTTCCATGAACTGGCGCCGGGAAATCTTGCCGCTGCCGAAGCGGTTCTGCAGTTGATTCAACCTGCGCATGCATTCTCCTCCGATTGGTTGGGTTGCTCTTGCAAGGCAACTTTATCCACTCTCTGTGGTCAGCTGGAGGCAAAGGTCGAATTTTTCGACATGTTTCATCGGATTCCCGCCCGAATTCGCGCTCTGGGCCAGGTGCCCGGCCTCCGGCCTGCCATTTCACCCGTTGGCAGCAGGGGCCTGCTCGCCTAGCATCGGCGCTGCCCCATGGAGGGGGCGACCATGCCCACGAGCCAATCCCACGATCACGCGCTCCAGACCGCCAGCAGCCTGCTCGCCCGGCACCGAGCGGGCATGAGCCTGCAGGCCCCCTTCTACACCAGCCAGGAATTGTTCGATCTCGACCTCGACCTGATCTGGGGGAGGCACTGGATCCATGTCGGCGTCGAGCCGGATGTACCAATGCCGGGCGATTTCCGGACCGTCCAGATCGGGCGCCATTCGATCATCATCGTGCGCGGCGCGGACCAGCAGATCCACGCGTTCCACAATGTCTGCCGGCACCGTGGCTCGCGCGTTGTCACGCAGGAGCGCGGCTCGGCGCCGAGGCTCGTATGCCCCTATCACCGTTGGGCCTATGATCTCGACGGCAGCCTCGGCTTTGCCGAGCACATCGCGCCCGCCGTCGACCGCGCTCGCATGGGGCTGAAACCCGTCGCGCTGCGCACGCTGTCAGGGCTGATTTTCATCTGCCTTGCCCAGAACCCGCCAGCCGACTTCGACGACATGGTGAGGTCGGTCACACCCTATCTCGCGCCCCACGACTTGTCCTCCTGCCGGATAGCCCGCGAGGAGGCCGTGATCATGGAGGGTAATTGGAAGGCGGCGATGGAGAACAACCGCGAATGCTACCATTGCAGCGGTCACCCCGAGCTTCTGCGCATCTTTTTCCAGTTCTTCGCCCACAGCTCCGATGACGTGAAGCCGCGCCAGCAGGCCTATTACGAGCGCTATCAGCGCATTCGAACGGAGATGATCGAGATCTGGGAGCGCAACGGCCTGCCACATCAACTCGTCGACCGGCTCGAGCAGCGCCCCACCGCCTTCCGGCTCGAGCGGCTCGCGCTCGACAATGCGGGCGAATCCTACACATCCGATACCAAGGCTGCCTGCAAGCGGCTCGTCGCCAACTTCACGACGCCGCGGCTCGGAGCATTGTCGCTGCACACGCAGCCCAACTCCTGGAACCACTTCCTCGCCGATCATGCGGTCATATTCCACATCCTGCCGATCGCGCCCGGCAAGACGCTGCTGCGGACCAAATGGCTGGTGCACAAGGACGCCGTCGAAGGCCGCGACTACGATCTGGAAAACCTGACTGGGATTTGGCGCACGACGAACGGACAGGACGCAGCATTCGTCGCGCTCCAGCAGCAGGGCGCAACCGACCCCGCCTATGAGCCGGGACCGTTGTCGCCCAACGAGAACCAGGTCGAGGCGTTCACGCGGTGGTACCTCGATCGGCTGTCGGATGGTGTACAGCTTGCAGCGCCCCACCGCCTCCCCGCCTGACCAGAAAGGCATCATGTCCCTCGACCCGCGCTTTCAGCCCCTCTTCGAGCCGCTCCGCATCGGGCCGGTGACCGCGCCCAACCGATTCTATCAGGTGCCGCACTGCACCGGCATGGGCAATCTCCACCCACATGCGCTCGCGGCCATGCGGGAGATCAAGGCGGAAGGCGGTTGGGGCGTCGTCAATACCGAGTACTGCTCGATCGATCCATCGTCTGACGACACGCCCTATCCCCATTGCTCGCTGTGGGACGAAGGCGACGTGCGCAACATGGCGGCAATGGCCGACGCCGTGCACCGGCATGGCAGCCTCGCCGGCGTCGAGCTGTGGCACGGCGGCATCCGCTCTTCAAACCTGCTTTCGCGCCGGACGCCGATCGGGCCAGTCAGTCTGCCGACGGCTGGCACGCCCGTGCAATGCCAGCAGATGGACAAGGCCGACATCGCCCAACTGCGTCGCTGGCACCGCGACGCGGCACTGCGGGCGCGCCAAGCCGGCTTCGATATCATCTACGTCTATGCCGCCCATACCTATCTGCTGGCCCAGTTCCTCAATCCGCTCATCAATCAACGCTCGGACGACTATGGCGGCAGTCTCACCAACCGGCTCCGGCTGGTGCGTGAGGTGGTCGAGGACACCCGCTCGGCGATCGGGGAGCGCAGCGCGCTGGCCATTCGCATCGAGGTCGACGACGAGACGCGCTGCAACGAGGCGGCCCACGCCGAGCGCTGCGAGATGCTGCGGACGCTCGCCCCGCTCGTCGATCTTTTCGACGTCACCATCGCCGACTACAGCCACGAGATGGGCGTCTCGCGCTTCGTCAAGGAGGCTTCCCTCGAGTCCCACGTCGCACACGTGCGCAAGCTCACTGGCAAGCCCGTCGTCAGCGTCGGCCGGTTCACCTCGCCAGAGACCATGCTGTCGCAACTGCGACGCGGCGTGATCGACCTGATCGGGGCCGCGCGCCCCTCGATCGCCGATCCGTTCCTGCCCGCCAAGATCCGCGAGGGCCGGCTCGACGACATCCGCGAATGCATCGGCTGCAACATCTGCTACGCGCAGGACGGGCTCGGCGTGCCGATCCGCTGCACCCAGAACCCGGCGATGGGCGAGGAATGGCGGCGCGGCTGGCACCCGGAGCGGGTGAATGTGGTCGAGCGGCGCGAGCGGGTGCTCGTGGTCGGCGCTGGACCGGCGGGATTGGAAGCGGCCCTGACACTGGGGCGGCGCGGCTTCGAGGTGATGCTCACGGAGGCGACCCGCAATCTCGGCGGGCGCGTCAATGCCGAGAGCCGCATGCCCGGCCTGTCGGAATGGGGCCGGGTGCGCGATTGGCGGGCCCACCAATTGGGCAAGCTCGGCAATGTGGAGATCTTCCGCGAGAGCCCGATGACCGCCGACGACGTCCGCGCCACAGCATCGCCTCACGTGCTGATCGCCACTGGTAGCCATTGGCGCAGCAACGGACGCGGCCGGCAATTCCCCGCCGCGATCCCGAGCTACGCTGATCCGCGCACGCTTTCTCCCGACGACATTCTCGCTGGAAAACGGCCGGCCAGTCCGGTTGTCGTGTTCGACGACGATCTCTATGTGATGGGCGCCGGCCTCGCCGAGCTGTTGGCGGAGGAAGGCCTCGCCGTCACCTATGTGACGACGGCGGGCGTCGTCTCGGCTTGGACCCGCTACACCGCCGAGCAGGAGCTGGTGCAGTCTCGCCTGATCGAGAAGGGCGTCGCCATCATCGTCTCGCATGCGGTCGATGCGCTGGAGCAGGGCGCTGCACGGCTTGCCTGCGTCTTCACCGGGCGCACCCGGTCGATCCCCTGTCAAGGCTTCGTGCCGATCACCTCGCGCGAGCCCGACGACAGCCTTTGGCAGGCGCTTGCAACCACGCCAGGACCGCAGTCGATCGAGCGCGTCGGCGACTGCAAGGCCCCGGGCCTGATCGTGCACGCCGTCCATGACGGCCACCGCGCAGCGCGCGCCATGTCGAGTGGAGTGGAGGCAATCCGTCGCGAGCGGGTCGTGATCGGGTAGACCGGATCACTCGCCCCGGAAGTTGGCGCGCACGCCATACCACCAGCGGAACAGCGGCACCTCCATTCGACGCCGCCAGCGGCGCACGAATGGCAGATCGACCGAGAGCACGAGCATACCGAGCGGGATCATCCAGAAACCGAGCACCGGCAGGAAGCCGAGCGTGCCGCCGCTGACGAGCAGGATTCCAACGGCGATCCTGACGCTCGACGAGGCTGGAAGGGCAATGCGCCGGTCGCCGAGCTTCACATGCTTCTTCATCGGTTTCCTTTCCGGGCCCGCCCGCTGCCGGCTCGTACGGGCAGCCAGCTTCATGGACACTTGGGTGAAGGCTATTGGTATTTCAAGGTGTCGGATCGCCATACCACTTTCCCTCGAACCCGATTGATGCTTCGTTAGCCAGGAGAGATTGCACGGGAGAGAGTTCCTTATGTGGCATGGCGCCCTCGTCCACATCCACGTGGCGCAATCCGCCGGTCAGCCCATGCGCGCGCTCGATCACGCCGTCCTCATCGCCGGTAGCGGCATCGAAGGCGACAGGTATGCGACCGGAGAAGGCAAGTATTCGGACCTCCCCGACGTCCGTGAGGTGACGCTGATCGAAGCCGAGACGCTCCAGGCCTTACTGCGCGACGAGCAAATCGAGCTGGCGCCCCACGAGCACCGGCGCAATCTGACGACCGGGGGCGTGCCACTCAATAATCTGGTGGGACGCCGCTTTCGCGTTGGTGCCACCATTCTCGAAGGCGGCCGGCTCAATCTGCCCTGCCGCTATCTGGATCTGCTCCTCGGCAAACCCGTCTACGAGCCGCTGCGCAATCGCTCCGGCCTCAACTGCCGCATCATCCAGGGCGGCGCGATCAGCGTGGGCGACCGGATCGAGCCGGGGTGAGATGCATGCCCGCGCCCCTGCGCCCGCTTGACCGCGACCGAGCAATCGCCGACAGCATCTCCCATGAGGATTGAAACCGACATTGCCGACCTCGACGAGCCACGCGCCGTCTGGCCCGCACTTGCCAGGGGAGCCCGAGGCCGCTGCCCCGCCTGTGGCACGGGCCGTCTCTTCGGCCGCTATCTGAAGGTCAACGACGCCTGCCCTGCCTGCGCCGAGGCGCTCCATCATCAACGCGCCGACGACGCGCCGCCGTACGCCGTGATCCTGGTGGTCGGGCATGTGATCGTGGGAGCGGCGCTGGCGCTGGAGGTCGCGTTCCAGCCCCCGACCTGGGTGCATCTGGCGCTGTGGCTGCCACTCACGGTCGTGCTCGCCCTGACACTCCTGCCTGTCGCCAAGGGCGCGCTGATCGCACTGCAATGGGCGCTGCGGATGCACGGGTTCGGTGGCGCGGTGGACGATATCGATGCGTTGAGCACCAAACCGTGAGCGCTGCCGCACCAGCTTCCCTCAGGCACCCCAACCTGCGGCCGCGCGATGCCGGAACGCTGATCATCATCGACAGCTCCGCACGGCACCCCCGTATCCTGTTCGGCCAGCGCCGAGCCGACATGCGGTTCGCGCCGGGCAAGTACGTTTTCCCTGGAGGCAGCGTCGATCCAGCCGACAAACGGTTGAAACTCGGCGACGAGCTCAACGACGCGGAAACCGGCAAGCTGCTCTACGCCATGAAGGGGCGACCGAGCCGGGCTCGCGCGCGCGCACTCGCGCTCGCCGCGGTGCGCGAGACCTTCGAGGAGACGGGCCTCGTGTTCGGCACGGCGCTGCCCGCCGAGGTCACCTGCGACCCCACAGCCCCCGCCTGGGACGCCTTCCTCGCCCATGGTCTTGCGCCACGCATCGCCGATCTGCGGCTGCTGGCCCGCGCCATTACGCCGCCGGGCCGGCCGCGACGGTTCGATGCCCGATTTTTCGTGGTCGACGCGGAGTCGATCGCGGCCCGGGTCGATGCTGTCGATGCCGAGTTCGACCGCCTCGCCTGGGCGACCCTCGATGAAGCCAGAGCCCTCGAGCTTCATGGCATGACCCGCGCCGTGCTGGACGATCTGGCTGACCGGATCGACGATCGCGGTCGTCTGCGCGAGGGCGGTCCAGTCCCGTTCTACGTCCAGGTGCACAATACCTTCCGGCGCGTATTGATACCCGAAGGCTCGGCTTGACATTATGACAGGCCTCGACCAATGTCCGGCCCGAACAAACAAGAGGCGGGCTGGCTCCGTGCCGCTGCAGACCCTCAGCTAGAGATGAAACATGGCGAAGCCCGCATCCCTCAAGATCAAGCTGCTCAGCACGGCCGGAACTGGCTTTTTCTATGTAACGAAGAAGAATCCGCGCACGCTGACCGAGAAGCTCGTCATGAAGAAGTACGATCCGGTCGCGCGCAAGCACGTCGATTTCAAAGAAACAAAAATCAAGTAGCCTTGCTTGACGGCAACGGCTTCGCCCCGGCCTGGATCAGGCGAGGGGCGATACACCACATTGATGAGTTGTAGGGCGAAGCCGGACCAACCGGGGCGGGGTGGAATTGTGCTGAGTTTGCCGGTTGCGCTGGACCATGGAACGATAGGGAGGGCGCCGATCTGCTCAATCACGTCCCCGCCAGATCGAGGTTATGACGTGTATGATGTGAAGCACGCAGCCTGCCCTACGATCGCGACATCAGGCGCGCCGTGCAGGATTGGGGCTATGACGAATTGGGGTCGCAAGGATATTCGCGTCGCAAGGATTATGCGGCTGGTCGGCACCCCCCGGCAGCGGGGTAGATCCGGGAGGCGCCGAACCAGCCTACCCATCTGGACCAAAGAGGGCGTTGGTCCTCAACGGGTTCTGTGGCATACGGAAGCACCGCCCCGCATGCAAATCCAGCTGCGATCACTTCGATCGCTTGGCGCCAGAGCCTGAGCCCAAGGCCGCCTGTCTGTATCGTGACTAAACGTAAGCATGGACTTTGGTCGATTCAAGGCGGAACGGATTCGCCACGGTCCAGCTCTAACTTCAGTTATCGCCACGTTTATCGACGGTCACGCCCCAATGCAAGCACCAGTTTGGGTGCCGATGCGGGGGCGATGACGTTATCCACAGCCTCAGTGACCATTTCCCGCCGCAGGCTGACTTCTCCAGCGAATCAAGCGGCCTCGGATGCAACCCGGTTTCGCCCCTCGCGCTTGGCCGCATAGAGTGCGAGATCGGCCCGCTTGAACAGGCTCTCGGCCGTCTCAGTCACCGTTTCGAGCGTCGCGACGCCGACGCTCGCCGTCACCGGAATCGAGCGGCCCGACGAGTCGATCTGGAAAGCATCCTGGGCAGTGCAGCGGCGAACGCGCTCAGCGACGTGCAGAGCCGCAGGCAGATCCGTATCCGGCATGATGATCACGAACTCCTCGCCGCCGAGCCGACAGGCGAGATCGACGCCGCGCGTGTTGCGCTTCAGGCGTGTCGCGAAATCGCGCAGCACCGTATCCCCGGTATCGTGCCCGTAGGTGTCGTTCACGCGCTTGAAGTGGTCGATGTCGGCCACCAGCATGGAAAGTGGCTTGCCGCGCGAGATCGACTCGTCGATCAGCGTCTTCAGATGCCCTTCCATGAAGCGCCGATTGTTGAGGCCGGTCAGTGCATCCGTCACCGCCATCTCGACGCTCTGCTCGATGCGGCTGCGCAGGAAATCGCCGTAGCGCTTGCGCTTGATCTGGGTGCGCACGCGCGCCAGCATCTCGTTGCGATCGATCGGGCGCATCAGATAGTCGTTGACACCCATGTCGAGGCCTCGGAGCAAGCGCGGCTCGCTACCCGGCTCGACCAGCACGATGATCGGCAGGTTGCGGGTGCGCTCGAGCGAGCGGACCTGCGAGCAGAGCCTGAGGCCATCGGAGTTGGCCAGACTGAGGCTCACCATCAGCAGGTCGTAGGTCCCGCCAGCGACCCGCATCAGCGCAGCCTGCGGATCGGCCTCGACCTCGGCCTTGTGCTCCTTGACGAGCGTCTCGACAATTCGGGCCGCAGAGCGGGGATGATCGTCGACGAGCAGGATGTTGCCGCCGACAGCTTCGGCTTTGAGGCGCAGCGAGCTGTCCTCGACGACGCCGAGCTGCTCGCCGGTCGCGGTGCGCATCCGCATCTCGTCGTTCATCACTTTCAGCCGGGCGAGGTTCTTCACCCGCGTGATCAGCGCGATATCGTCGACCGGCTTCGTCAGGAAATCGTCGGCGCCGGCCTCCAACCCTTGCACCTTGTCGCTCGTCTGGTCGAGCGCGGTCACCATGATCACGGGGAGATGCTGGGTCTTGGGGTTCGCCTTCAACCGGCGGCAGACCTCGAACCCGTCCATGCCGGGCATCATCACATCGAGCAGCACGATGTCGGCGAGGTTGCGACCGCAGATCTCGAGCGCGTCGGCACCACAATTGGCCGACAGCACCTCGAAGTACTCCGCCGTCAGGCGTACCTCCAGCAGCTTCACATTGGCGATGATGTCGTCGACGACCAGGATTCGGGCAGTCATCAGATTACTCTCTACAGATACGATATCGTCTCAGGGCTGCCCCGCGAAGCGGCGCACGGTTTCGAGGAACATGGGCACGGAGATGGGCTTGGAGATGTAGGCCTCGCACCCGCCGCGGCGGATCCGCTCCTCGTCGCCCTTCATGGCAAATGCAGTGACGGCTACGACGGGGATGCGGCAGAGGTCGTCGTCCTCTTTCAGCCAGCGCGTGACATCGAGGCCAGAGACCTCGGGCAGCTGAATATCCATCAGGATCAGATCGGGGCGATGCGTGCGGGCGATACCGAGCGCTTCCATCCCGCTGCGGGTCTGCAGCGTCGCATAGCCGTGGGCATCGAGCAGGTCGTGGAAGAGCTTCATGTTGAGCTCGTTGTCCTCGACAATCAGAATGGTCTTGGCCATGTGAGCTCGACCTCGTGTCTCCAATGCCCCGGTTGCCACGTCGCCGAATCGCGATTCCATCCGAGCCCCGTGCCCCTTCAGGCGCTTAACACAAGATTCGCTCTGCCGCTGACGAGCACGCAAAACGAATTGTGCATGGAAGCCGTAAGCAATCATTTAAGATGAAGGCCGATCTCGCCCCTTTGCGGAGCACGAATGCGGAGCCGAGCCATGAAAACGCCCAAGCTGACGCGGGCCGACGCTGAGGAAATTGCCGTTGGCGCCCTCAGATTCCTGGCCGAGGAGCCCGAGCGGATCGGTCGATTTCTCGCGCTGTCGGGCATGACGCCGGCCGATTTACGCGAGGCCGCGGACACGACCGCGTTCCTGCAGGCGGTGCTCAACCATATGCTGGGCGACGAATCGCTGCTGCTGGTGTTTGCGTCCCAGGCCCGCCTACCCCCAGAGCGGGTTGGGCTCGCCGAGCAATTGCTGGCAACCTACCCTTGATCGGGAGCGGCGCTACTGCGCCGCGCAGGGCGTCGGCTCGTAGAACTCGAGCTCGGCGAGCGTGCCTTTGACCGCCAGCGTGCCGTAGTCGATGAGCAGCCGGCGCACCACCCCGTTCTCGTAGAAGCGGAACGACATCTGGTGCAGTGGCATGCCGTCCGTCTGGCTGCTGCCCTGCTCGAAGAAGGCGATGTTGACCGGCCAGGACGGCAGCGCCGACAGCCGCTCGGCGTTCTTCACGTGCTCGATCCCGGCCGCATCGCCGCCGGGATGCAGCTTGCCAATCGCCGCCGTCGTCAGGAACACCTTGGCACCCTTGTCGGAGCCGTCATAGAGGTCGGCAACGAGCAGGGTCTCGCCCCGCCGTGCCGCCGCCAGCAATGCCAGCGTGTGCTGCACCGGGAACAGCACGCCGCCGGGCAGCGCCAGCTGGGAGGACTGCGGCTTCTCGAGGGCGACCTTCACCTCGGCCCGCCCGTCGCCGCGCGACGCGCTGCCTGCGGTCTGCTCGCTCGACTGCTCGTTCTCGTAGTTGTTGACACTGAAGCGGAACTTGCCGCCGTCGGACTGCTCCCAGGTCGAGGAGCGCATATCGCTCACGCTCGAGACACCATCCCGGTTGGTGATGTTCATCACGAACCGCATGTTCTGGGTAAACCCTTCGCAGGCCGACCCGGTGAACTCGAACACCAGTCGCCCTTTCAACGCTGTGATGCCAGAGGACGATTGGCTATCGCTGAGCTCGACATCATAGACCGCACGGTGGGGAGCGAGGAGCTTGGCCTCGGGCGGCGACAGCGCGAGCGCCGGGCCTGCGAGCCAGGCCAGCACACCGGCGACCAGGGCAGCGGGTAGTCGAGCGGGCGGCAGCTTCATCATGGCTATCCTGCTAAGCAGAGTTCGCCAAAGTGGTCTTCCCGGTTTGGCGATGAAACTCTGCGAAAACAAAGGAATCTAAGCAGGCATTCGTTGGTCTTCCAACGAAAGTCTGCTTAGGTGGCGCTGGCGGCGGCAATGTGGCCAACGCGACAACATCCCGGGCCAGAGCGGCCGAATGCTGCGCTCCGCGCGACCCGATTGCAACCCGCTTTTGCCAAGGGCGTTAGCGGATTGATCCGGCGATCGCTCAAGCGGCTGTCCGTAGCCGTTGCATGATCCCCAGGTGGGCGACCCAATCCCGCACCTGGCTCAACCAGTCCGCATGCTTCAGTCCGAACATCTCTGGCCCGATCGGCTGGCCGCGAGCGTAGCGATAGGACATTATGGCCGCCAGAATGAAGAACCCGAACGGTGTGACCGTCGCCAACGCAACGAATAACGAAACTTTCATCTCACTCCCCTAACCAGAATGGACTGCTTGTTTCTTGCCTTGCCTCAACTTAACACTGCCGCAATCATGAAAGCTTGAAGACACGCTTTGCCGCGGTGCTGGTATTTTGCGGCACCGCTAATGTGCCATGTGCCCGCTCGTCATTCTGGCACAGGCTCCCATGCCGCGCTCGGCTGGTGCCACAATTGCCGCATATGCTCACGCTACCTTCAATGCGAAGTTCCAGGGATCGATCGCGAGCGGGTAGCGAGAGTTGCCATCGAGGCCGCCCCTTGTTTGCGCCAGGACAGGAGCCGCAATGCCGACCTTCCCCCGCCTGCCGCTTGCCAGTGCCACCGTGAGCCTGGGGCTGGCGCTCACGATCCTGGGCCCCGCCGCCGACGCCTTCAGCCCCATGCAGCGTGCAGTACCGCCGCCGGCAAGACCCCTTGCCGAGCTGGTCGACTACTCGCCACGCCGGGTGGTCGAGATCCTGAAGAGCCGGGGCTATGGCGGGATCGTGATGACCGATCGCACGCTGCCCGGCTATCAGGCGGAGGCCTGCCTCGGCGCCGAAAAGTTCCTGCTCCGGATCAATCGCTGGGGCGACATCGTCAACCGCCAGTCGCTCGGCCGCTGCGGCGGCAGTGTTGCCGCGCCACCTCCCCCTCCGCCCGGCGAAGGGTCGCTCGAGATCCGCTCCGTGCTCGAAAGCCGCGGCTTCTCCGAGATCCGCTTCCTCGATGCCGAGCCGCCAGCGGTGATCGCGCAAGCCTGCCGCGGCCGTGACAAGCTGCGCCTCGTCATGAACCGCTTCGGCGACATCCGCGACCGGCAAGTGATCGGCCGCTGCTCGGACGAGGACAGCTTCGACACCGGCGGATCGGCCCAGCCCAGCGAAGGCCAGCTCTCGACCCAGCGCCAGCGCATCAAGTCGATCCTCAACGCGCAGGGCTACGACGACATCGAATTCTCCGGCCGCCACCTGTTCCGCTTCGACGTCACCGCCTGCCGCGGCGGCAATCGCTATCAGCTCGTCGTCGGCATCCGGGGCGCCGTCCGCCGCTCCACCGTCAAGGGGCCATGCGAGCAACCGGCGGACGACGTGGTCGCGACGCCGCCACCCAAACGCTACGAGCGCGCCGAGATCCGCCGCCGCGAGCGCATCCGCCCGGAGGTGTGTCAGGAATACTTCGACTGGCTGCTCTACGAGCGCACGGTGCTGTTCGATGTGGCGAGCGCGCGCATCCGCTCCGACAGCGCCGAGCTGCTGGCCGACCTGGCGATCGTCGCCAACCGCTGCCCGGACACCTCGCTCGAGATCTCGGGCCATACCGACTCCGATGGCACCGATGAATCCAACCAGCGACTCTCCGAGGAGCGCGCCACTGCGGTCGCCGGCTTCCTCGCCAAGAACGGCATCGGCCGCGACCGCCTGTTCCCGATCGGCTTTGGCGAGGAGCGCCCCTTAGCGCCGAACTCGAGCTCGGCCAACAAGCAGCAGAACCGCCGAATCGAGTTCTCGGTCAGGTGGGAGTAGGCGAAGGCGCGCGCCTCTGGCACGACGGCGTCCGGGATGACGGGTGCGTTGCGCGTCGAGCGGCAGACGGCCGTGGCGTCGCGCAGCTACGTGTTGTCGTCAAGTCGAGGACGGGATCTGTAGGGTGCAATAGGCCTACTTCAGGCCGTATTGCACCACCCCGGATCGCAACGCCAGCCTAAGGCGCATTACGGCGGAAGGCACCTATTGCACCCGCCGAGGCGCAAGCGCTCGCGAAAATGATTCAGTTGGTGTTCGGGCTGTCCTAACGCCCACCTCGCCCAGCAAACCTCACCGCCTCTTCCGCCGCCCGGATCAGCGCTTCGGCCTTGGCGCGGCATTCGGCCTGCTCGGCGTCGGGGGAGGAATCCGCCACGATCCCCGCTCCCGCCTGCACGTGCATCACGCCGTCCTTCACGACCGCCGTCCGCAGCACGATGCAGGTGTCCATCTCGCCGTCGGCGGAGAAATAGCCGACGCACCCGCCGTAGGGGCCGCGTTTTTCCTTCTCCAGCTCGTCGATGATCTGCATCGCACGCACTTTCGGCGCGCCCGAGACGGTGCCGGCGGGGAAGCCCGCCATCAGCGCATCGATCGCATCGTGGTGCTCGGAATCGAGCACGCCTTTCACGTTCGAGACGATGTGCATGACGTGGCTGTAGTATTCGAGGAAGAAGCTATCGGTCACCTTGACCGTGCCGAGCTTGGCCACCCGCCCCACGTCGTTGCGGCCGAGATCGAGCAGCATCAGGTGCTCGGCGCGCTCCTTCTCGTCGCTCAGCAATTCCTTGGCGAGCAACCTGTCCTCCTCTTCCGTCTTGCCGCGCGGCCTTGTGCCTGCGATCGGGCGGATCGTCACCTCGCCGTCGCGCACCCTGACCAGGATTTCAGGGCTCGAGCCGACGAGGGCGAAATCGCCGAGGTCGAGATGGAACAGGAAGGGCGAAGGATTGGTGCGCCGGAGCGCGCGATAGAGCGCAAACGAGGGCAGCGCGAAGGGAACCTCGAAGCGCTGCGACAACACGGCCTGGAAGATATCGCCGGCAGCGATGTAGTCCTTGGCGCGCCGCACCATGCCGACATACTCCGCCGGCGTCGTGTTGGAGCGCGGCAGCACTGGGGCGGCTGTCACCGGCAACCGGTCGGGGGCATGGGCGAGCGGGCGCTCCAGCGCTTCCACGGTGCGAGCGAGCCGTCCGAGCGCGAGCGCATAGGCGGCTGCCGCCTTGCGCTTTTTCGTAGGGTAGACCGGCGCGACCAGCGTCATCTCGTCCTTCACGGCATCGAAGATGACCATCACCGTCGGGCGGATCAGGATGGCGTCGGGCACGCCGAGCGGATCGGGCTTGTCGGCGGGCAGGCGCTCGATCAGGCGGACCGTATCGTAGCCCATGTAGCCGAACACGCCGGCTGCCATCGGCGGCAGGCCCTTGGGCAGCACGATGCGGGATTCTTCCAATAGCGCCCTGAGCGCGCCAAGCGTGCCACCCTTCATCGGCTTGAAGGCGCTCGCATCCTCCGCCGGCGCGCGATTGATCTCGGGGCGATCGCCGAAGGCGCGCCAAACGATGTCGGGCTCGAGGCCGATCACCGAGTAGCGGCCGCGCACCGCGCCACCCTCGACCGATTCGAGCAGGATGCTCATCGCCTTGCCACGGACGAGCTTCAGCATGGCCGAGACCGGCGTCTCCAGATCGGCGATGAGCCTGGTCCAGACGAGCTGCGGGCTGCCATCGTCATAGCCCCGCGCAAAGGCAGCCAGTGCTGGCTCTGCCGCAAGGCGCGCTTCGGTCGGCGGGAGTGCTGTCATGAGGTGCCGTCGCTGTTTCGACCGGGCGGGGCGGGGCTACTCATTGGCCTCGCCGATGATCTGCTGGAACACCGACTGGTTCACCACCAGGCCGTACTTCTTTTCCAAGGCCGCCGCATACTCCGCCGTCAGATCGCTTTCGCTCTGGCGGGCGAGCGCTTCCGACAGCTCCTTGCGGCGCGCGTCATCGAGGGGCTTGGGCGCGATCACCTCGGTCACACGGAACAGCACGCGCGCCTTGCCGTCCTCGCTCGCCACCGACGCGGCGCCGCCCTTGCTGACCGTGAATGCGCGCTGCGGCAGCGTCGGCGGCAGCCCCTCGACCTTGCCGGCGCGCTTGAAGGCGGGCGAGGACAGCGCGCTCGCGCCGATCTCGGAGGCAATGCTCTTCATGTCCTCGCCCTTGCCGGCGCGCTGGCCCAGCTTCTCGACCAGCTCTCCCAACAAGCGCCGGCCCTCGGCCTCCACATAGGCGAGCTTCAGGGCGTCGCGCACCTCTTCCAGCGGCTTCTGGCGCTCCGGCGTCAGCTCCAGCACGTCGACCCAGGCATAGCCTTCGCGGCCGAGATCGACCGGGTCGGTCTCCACGCCCACATCGCTCTCGTAGGCGAGCTTGACGATCTGGGGAAAGGGCTTCAACTCGGCCATGGCCACGCCGTCCTTGCCATTGCCGGACTTGTCGATCGCGGGGACCTCGACGTGCTTCAGGCCGAGCTGGGCGGCGATGTCCTTCAAAGGGGTCGCAGCCGCCCGCAGGTCCTCGATCTTGTCGTGCAACTCGCCGATCAGCCGGCGCGCCCGCTCGAGCAGCAGGTCGTCCCTGATCCCCGCCTTCACCTCCTCGAACGGCTTGATCGTTGCTGCCGTGATCTCGCCGACCCGCACGATCGAGGTCGAGAGCGCGCCTTCGACCGGCTTGGAGAAGGTGTCCTTGGCGAGCGCGAAGGCGGCCTCCGCAATTGCGGGATCGAGTAGGCCCTCCTTGCCGATCGTGCCGCGATCGATGTCGGCCTCGGTGCGACCGGCGACCTTGGCGACCTCGAGGAAGTCCTTGCCCGCGACGAGCGCGGCATAGGCCGCTTCGGCGGCTGCCTTGTCGGGGAAAGTGATCTGCTGGACCTTGCGGCGCTCGGGCGTGCCGAACCGGCCCTGGTTGCCCTCGAAGAAGGCACGGACCTCCTCCTCCGTCACGCTCGCCTTGCCCTTCAGCGCTTCGGGCGTCGCCAGCACGACCGAGAGTTTTCGCGTTTCGGGCGCCACGTAGTTGCGCAGGTTCTGGTCGTAGAACTCCTTCAGCTTGGCCTCGTCTGGCGCTGGCACCGCGCCCGCCTGCTCGACCGGCACGGCGAAGTAGTCGACCGTCCGCTCCTCGTTCTCGAAGCGGTTGACCGCCTCCAACAGCGTCGAGGAGACGACCGTGCGCAATTGCCCCACGATCTGGCCGCGGATCGCCTCCAGCCGCTCGAAATGCACAAAACCCTGCTCGGAGAAGCCGAGCTGACGCAGCGTCTCGTCGAAGCGGGCCTTGGAGAACTTGCCGTCGTCGTCCTGAAAGCTCGGCACCGACTGGATGCGGACAGCGACCGCCTCGTCGCTGAGGCCCAGGCCCAGGTCACGGGCATGTGCGTCGACCAGCAGCTGGCCGAGCACGCGCTGATCGAGGCCGAAACCGCGCCCGTTCTGGGGCGTCAGGCGCTGGCGGAGCTGAATGGAGAGCAGCGTCAGCTCGCGGTCGAAGCGGCGGCGGTAGTCATCGATCGAGACGTTCTCGCCCGCGACCGTCGCCACATTGCTGCTCGGGCCGCCGACGACCATGTCGCCGACGCCCCAGACCGCAAAGGAGAGGATCAGGATGCCGAGCAGGATCTTGGCGGCAATGGAGCCCGCGCCTTTGCGCAATGCGTCGAGCATGGTGTTGTCGGTTCCTCGGTGGTCGCGAATCTGACGGAGCGCCCGGCCGGTTGACCGGGCGGCGTGATGGAGAGAGCAAGCATCATAGGGTAGCCCGGCGGGCCGCGGCAAGCGCCAGTCGGGGGCCGTGCCGCACGCTATGCTTGTAACAAGGGAAAGCGCCACGCATGTCGCCGATCCCGCCCCATCGCCTCCACGTTCCAGGTCATGCCGTAGCGGTTGCCCATCGATCCGCGAGCCCAGCGCGCCGGTTGACATCCCGGCGCGCTCCCCCGAAGCCGCCACGGCCGCTGGACCTCGGGGGGCGCGCGAGGTGTCGGCGCTGCGCTCGGGGGCAATGGGGCAGAAGCGACTAGATCGCACTACTTCGATGGTGCACTGCAATAGGTCACCAGCCCCAATAAAGCCGATCACAGGCATCCTGAAACCGACGGCGCTGAGCGCGCCGCCGGGCACGTCCGGCAATCGAGGTATGGAGTCGACTTCCAGATATCGACCTTCTCCGCAATCCCGATCGCGTCGTCGACTTCGACGCCGCAAGGCTTGTCAGGGATCGATTGTAGGGCTTTAATCAGCGTCATCGCGGGCCTCCCGAGCGGTCGGCCCTTATGCGGTGACTTGAATCACCCTCGGCTTGCCTAGCCCCGGGTCGCCGTGGTCTAAAGGTGCCCACTCGAATGCCGGAGGATCACCCGCATGACAGCTGATGGCGCAAAGCAGGACTTCGTCGGTCTTAAACGCCTCGAGCCAATGCTGCCGAGCTCGTACTACTATGATCCGGCCGCCTTCGAACGCGATCTCGAACGGCTCTGGTATCGCAACTGGGTCTACGCCTTCCGTGCCAACACGCTGAAGGAGCCCGGTAGCTTCAAGACCATCACGATCGGCCGGCAGACCGCCTTCGTCGTCCGCGATGAGGAGGGCGCGCTGCGCGCCTTCTACAACACCTGCCGGCATCGCGGCTCGGCGCTGTGCCGCGAGAGCGAAGGCCGCCTCAAGTCCATGCTCATCAGCTGCCCCTACCACGCCTGGGGCTATGACCTCAAAGGCGACCTGCGCCGCGTGCCGTCGCTGTCCACGCCGGAAGGGTTCGACCGCAAGAACTTCTCGCTCTATCCGGTCGCACTCACCGAATGGCGCGGGCTCGTCTTCCTCTGCTTCGATACAGCGAATGCACCACCCTTCTCGCAGGCCTTCGCCCGCGGCAGCGACCGTCTCGACCATTGGCCGATCGAGGATCTCGTCACTGGCCACACCTACACGCGCAAGCTCGCCAGCAACTGGAAGGTCTTCTGGGAGAACTACAACGAGTGCCTGCATTGCCCTGGCGTGCATCCCGAGCTCTGCGACATGGTGCCGATCTATGGCCGGGGTATCATGTCGGAGCGCGAGGATCCCAAGTGGGCCGAGCACGCGAGCACCGACGACCCAAAAATCAAAGGCGGCTTGAAGCGCGGCGCCCAGTCCTGGACGGTGGGCGGCCGCCCGGTCGGCAGTGTTTTTCCCGATCTGACGGAGGCTGAGCGCAACGGCGGCGTCCACTTCACGACGAGCCTGCCCTCGATGTGGATGGTCGCTCACGTCGACTACATGCGCATCGGCACGATGCGACCGCTGGGACCCGAGGAGACCGAACTCACCGTGGAGTGGCTATTCCCGGCGGCGACCCTCGCCGATCCGAAGGCCGACATCTCGAAGGCGATCGAGTTCGCCACGACCGTGCTCGATCAGGATGCCGACGTCTGCGAGCTTAATCAGCGTGGCATCCGCGCGAAGCCGCACAAGCAAGGCGTGCTGATGCCGGAGGAGATGTATCTCGCCGACTTCCACGAGTGGGTGCGGGCGGGGCTGGGCGGTGAGGCATAAGCAGTAGGCAGTTAGGGACTGCATGCGCTGCAAGCCTGCGCGCATGCTTTCTACTCAATTGTCAATGAGCGGATTCAATCGCACTGCCCGACTGCCCAGCTTCACAACAAGAGTTCCGCCGTCTTCCGGCGGGCTCTCCGCCAGGCTCGATGCAGGTTTGGCCCGGATTGTTCACCATCAGTCCTATGACAGCGGGCGACATGGACGTCTGAGGTGTGCCCAAGGCAGGGTGTTGGCAGGGGCCAAAAACAAAAGAAGCCCCGGCAGAGGGCTTGCTGTTCCTCCGCCGGGGCTGGCACTCTTCAGCAGGCCGCGCCGCCGCTCAGGCGAACCACCAGCGCTCGGCGATGCGCAAGCCATCGAGTTCCCAGTTGGGAGCGATGTCGCCATGGGCGAGCTTCTTCGAACTCGCCTCGATCATATTGTTGTAGACGATCACGATTTGCCCGCAGTCGTCGTGGCAAAGCTGCTGCATCTCGGCGTACTGGGCCGCGCGCTTGGCCTCATCGGTCTCGGCGCGGGCCGCAATGAGGAGTTCGTTGAAGCGCGGGTTGTTCCAGCGCGTCTCGTTCCACGGCGCTCCCGCCGCATAGGTCGTCGTGAACATCCAGTCGCAGGTCGGCCGTCCGCTCCAGTATGAGGCCGAGAATGGCTTCTTCAGCCACACGACGTCCCAGTAGCTGTCGGCCGCTTCCTTGACGACATTGATCTCGATGCCGCACTTGGCCGCGCTCGCCTGGTAGAGGGTGCCCGCATCGATGCAGCCGTTGAAGGCCGCATCCGAGAGGTTCATGTCAACCTTGAGACTGGAGAGCCCCGCCTTCTTGAGGTGGAACTTTGCCTTCTCGGGGTCGAAGCGATGCACGGGCTCCGGGTTGATGGCGTGCTTGACGGCTGGCGAGATCGGGTTGTCATTGCCGGGCGACGCGTGACCGAGAAAGATCTTCTTGGCGATCTCTTCGCGATCGATCGCCCACTTGAGCGCGAGCCGCACGTCGACATTGTCGAAGGGGGGCACGTCGACCAGCATCGGGAACGTGTAGTGAGCATAGCCCGTGAGCTCGCTCACCATCATGTCCGGATTCGATTGCAGGAGTGGAAGCGTTTTCAGGTCGGGCCTGATGATGTGATCGACGGCGCCGGTGATGAGAGCGCTTTGACGCGCCGCATGATCCGGGACCGTGATGACCTCGACCTCATCGAACCAGGCTCGGTCGGAGTGATGATAGTTCGGATTGCGCTTCATCCTCGCACGCACGCCGAACTCGATCTCCTCCAGGATATAGGCGCCGGTCCTGACCTTGGGGTCGATGTCGGCACTCCCGTCATCCTTGGCTTGCAGGATCGGGATGTGATAGTCGCTTGCGATGTATGGGAAGTCAGTGTTTCCGGCATCCAATATGAAGATCACATTGTCACCGTCGGCCTTGTACTCGACGACGGATTTCAGAAGCGATTTCGCCCCTGACTTCGAGTCTTCGCCTAAGTGGTGCCTGAAGGAGGCGATCACGTCATTCGCCGTCACGTTGCGGCCGTTGTGGAATGTGAGGCCCTTCTTCAGCTTGAATACCCACTTCTTCGCGCCGTCCGAGGATTCGAAGCTCTCGGCGAGGTCGGGATTGATGTTCCCCTTGGCGTCCACCTGCGCCAGGCTGTTCGAGGTCGAGCCCCAGCCGACCATCTGCATGAAGGTGTCGCCGTAGGTGCCGGGGTCATTGTTGTCGGACGTCGAGCCGTGCGGCGTCGCGATGCGCAGGATGCCGCCCTTCTTGGGTTCGGCGCGGGCCATCGAGGTGAACATCATGTCGGCGACGGCGACGGTCACACCTGCGGTGACCGCGCCGACGATGAACTCGCGGCGGTTGAGTTTGCCCGCCTTGGCGAGAGATTGCAGGCGCTGAATCTGGAACATTCTTGTCACTCCTCCCTTTGCGTTGCGTCGTCACGTTGTCCGCACAGCAGGTGCCCATTCTGGACATCCACCCTCGTCCGTGAACCTCGACTTCTGCATGTCTGTCTCCAAATCGGAGAGCAGTTTCTCAACTTGTTCCTGGTCCGAAAAGTCGAGGCAGCACAACAGTAGTGCTCGTGGCCACCCCTGGCAATGCGGAGCACGGTGTGGGTCAAGGCAATCAACGGCGCACAGCCCATGCTGCACCTGCTCACGGCAGCTCTGGGTCATGAGCCTCCGTCCCACACTCCGCCATCCATGCATCATCATGCCCCGATAGCCGACGATCGGCAAGGATTTGACGTCCTCGCCTGCATGCGCCTCGCCGCTTGCGCAATCAGCTCCTGTAGCCGCCGTTCCCGCCCGGCCGGAGCGGCACGCTCGCGGCTGGCCCGAGCAGGCTGAGCGCGCGGCATCCCGCCGTCGCCTCGGCATGGCGCCAGGCTGCCGCGTCATGGCTTCCGAGGCGCCTGCGCGCGTTCGCCAATGGCGATCCGCCCGAGCCAATCCCCTTGCGGGGCGAGGGCGTGCCGCCTATTGGGTTTCTCAGCGCGAAAGGCAGCGTCCTTCGGGCCAGCGCAGGAGAGAGCCGCATGTCCCCGATCCGACCCCTCGTCGCAGGCAACTGGAAAATGCACGGGCTCAGGGCCGCTGCCCTCGCCGAGGCGCACGCCTTGGCCGCGGGGCTCGCCAGGTCCCAGGCCGCGGTAGACGTGCTGGTCTGCCCGCCGGCGACGCTGATCGCAACGATGGCGACCGAATTGCGCGGTCGCGGCTTCGCGATCGGCGCCCAGGACTGCCGGGCCGAGGCTTCGGGGGCTTTCACCGGCGATCTCTCGGCCGAGATGCTGGCGGATGCGGGCGCGACCGCCGTGATCGTCGGACACTCCGAGCGCCGCGGCCTGCATGGCGAGCGCGACCGCGACGTGAAGGCCAAGGCGGAAGCCGCGCTGCGGGCGGGGCTGATGGCGATCGTCTGCGTCGGCGAGACCGCGGGCGAGCGCAAGGCGGGCTTGACCCTCGAGGTGGTCTCGCGCCAGTTGCTCGCATCGCTGCCCGCGGGGAGCGATGCCGCACGCGTGGTCGTCGCCTACGAGCCGGTCTGGGCGATCGGGACCGGCCTCACGCCCATGCCCGCCGATGTCGCCGAGGTCCATGGCGCCATCCGCCAACTGCTGGCGGGCAGGCTGTCTGCGCCGGGCGTCCGCATTCTCTATGGCGGGTCGGTGAAGGCACAGAACGCGCGCGAGTTGATGGCAATCGCGAATGTCGATGGAGCCCTTGTCGGGGGTGCGAGCTTGAAAGCCGTGGACTTCCTCGGTATTATCGCAGCTTACGCCTGATCTTTCGCCGGGAGCGGCCTAGTTACGGGGTGGATCGAGTGACCAGATTGAACCGCGCTGCAATCCTCTCGTGTGCCCTCGTGCTCGCTGCGCCGGCGATGGTGCCGCGGGCGCTGGGCAAAGCGCTGGAAGCCGCCGAGTGCAAAACCATCGACGCCGAGATGAAGACGCTTGAAGCCTCCGGGCTGAAAAGCGACCTCGACAAGGGTGTCGACTGGGCGAAGGCGAACCTGGCGGGCAGCCGCATGGAGCAAGTCAAGGTTTACCTGGATTTGCGCGAGAAAGTCCTGTTCCGCTGCCCAAGATTGGTCGTCGCGACGCCCGCGGGCACGAGCGCTGGCAAGAAGAAGCATAAGAACAATGCGGACGGCGAGGCGACCGAAGGCGACACAGGTGCCGAGGTGACGGGCTCGTTCAAACCGATCTCGAACCGCTGACCCAGCCTGGGGCGGCTCGGGAAGGGCGATAGCGCCGTCCGAGGCCGATTTTCGAGTACTGGCCATGACTTGCCCGACAGGCCGCAGGCAACCCCAGGGCTCAGGTCCGCAACGGCGATCGTTGCCGCGTTCGGGTCCGCATTCCCGGCCTCAGCGTGGGTGAGACTGGGCAACCACTCGACTGCCCCCTCGCTTTCCCCCACCGCTGCCGCAAAACAGCGAAGGCCGCCGCTCCCCGACCGGGATGCGACGGCCTTGTTGCTGGTGCAGGTGTCTCGTTGCGACTGGTCTCATACCTGCTGGCACAATGACTGACCGATAGGCCGGCCAGTCATTGTGCGTCCGGCGCTCGCGCCGGCGGCCCTTGGCCGCTGAGCCTGCGATGCGAATGAAGAGTCATGATTTGTGCAGGCTGGTATCAGCCGCCGCCCATCTGCTTCTTCATCTCCACGCACGGGTCAGGCCGCTCCGTCCGCGGCGTGAACACGATCCAGTCGACGGCTGGTTTGCCTTCGGGGTCTCGTGGGACGTAGTGCTCGGGATCCGTATGCCCTTCCTCCACCTCCAAGATCAGGACGGACACGATTTTCCGAGCCGGTTCGCGCTCGCGAAGGTAGAGGGGAACTCCCCGATCCGTCCGCACATGGCCGTTGCCGGCAATCAGCACGACGGTTCCAGCACCGTGGCGCGCCGAGATCATGGCGTCGGCGAGATGGGCATCGCGGTAGCGCTGGGCGATCACCATGCCACCGAAGGCTGCCTCGGGCAGCAGGCCGCAATGGCTCGCCGCGATCTCCCCGGCCAGCGCGCTTCTGAGCGAGGGATCGAACGGGGCATCGAGCCTCAGCCGTGAGCGCTCTTGGGCTTGCAGCATCGATTTGCCACCGCGCGCAATCGCTCGCACCTTGCCGCGCGGAGCGTCGCCCGCAATGAGCTCGAAGTGGTGCTCGATGGCGGCAGCAAAAAGGGGAGCGTAGATCGCGGCGGGCGGCCAGCCGCTGCTGTCCCAGTCGAGGGCGCGCAGCAATGGGTCCGCTCCGCCAGCAGGGGCGTGTTGGAAGGCTTCGAGCGTGGCTTGCTGATCGGTCTGGATTTGCTCGAAGACGATCGCTGCACGGTCAGTGCCTTCCGCATGGCTGCAACCGCCGTCCAAGAGCCTTGCTTGCAGCAGATGGTGATCGGGATTGTCGTGGACCTCGCCCAGCAGCAGGAAAGCGGGACAGCCCAATCCGGTCAGTCGAAAGTCAGGGGGCGTCAACCCTCGCTCTGCCGACCAGACGCGGCCGGCCAGCTGATGATCGCGCAACAATGGCGAGCGCCAACCGCCCTCGGGGGCATTGGCGCCGCCCGCCAGCGCTGGCCGGGTCAGAGCCGTCAAGAGCAGCAAGCCCCCGACCAGCCCCCGGCGCATCAATCGCGCTCCGGCCCGGGCGCGTCGCCTTTGCGCTCGCGCATCAGATTGACGAAGCGGCGGAACAGATAGTGGCTGTCCTCCGGGCCGGGCGAGGCTTCCGGATGGTACTGCACCGAGAACACCGGTTTGCCCTGCAGGCGCAGACCACAATTGCTGCCGTCGAACAGTGAGACGTGGGTTTCCTCGACGCCGGCCGGCAAGGAGTCGCGATCGACGGCAAAACCGTGATTCATCGACGTGATCTCGACCTTGCCGGTGGTGTGGTCCTTGACCGGATGATTGGCGCCGTGGTGGCCCTGGTGCATCTTGCTGGTGCGTCCACCCAGAGCGAGCCCCAGCAGCTGGTGGCCGAGGCAGATGCCGAACACCGGCAAGCCAGAGCGCACGAGGGTGCGGATCTGGGGTACGGCATAGCGGCCGGTTGCGGCGGGGTCGCCGGGACCATTGGAGAGGAAGATGCCGTCGGGTTTGCGGGCGAGGATATCGCTCGCGGTCGCAGTCGCCGGCACCACCGTCACGCGGCATCCGGCGGCGACGAGGCAACGCAGGATATTGCGCTTCAAGCCGTAGTCGATCGCGACCACATGATGGTCGCCCGGCGTGCCCTTGCCGTAGCCCTCGCCCCAGACCCAGGTCGATTGGTCCCAGTCGTAGCTCTGGCCGGCGGTCACCTCCGGCACCAGATCCATGCCATCGAGGCCCGGCCACGCCTTGGCCTCGCGCTTCAGGGCATCGAGGTCGAGCTTGCCAGAGGGCGCGTGCACGATGACCGCGTTGGGCATGCCGCTCTCGCGGATGCGGGCGGCGAGCGCGCGCGTGTCGACGCCTGTGATCGCGACGATGCCGCGCGCCTTCAGCCAGTGGTCGAGCCTCTCGCCAGCCCGGTAGTTGGAGGGCGCTGTCACGGCGGCCCGGAGCACTGCGCCGCGGACGCCGCGGGAGGCGAGATTGGAGGCCTCCAGGTCCTCGTCATTGGCTCCCACATTGCCAATGTGGGGAAAGGTAAAGGTGATGATCTGGCCGGCATAGGAGGGGTCCGTCAGGATCTCCTGATAGCCGGTGATCGCGGTGTTGAAACAGACCTCGCCGACGGCGGAGCCGGGCGCGCCGAGGCCGTCGCCAAGGATGACGGTGCCGTCGGCGAGCACGAGGGCGGCCGTGGCAGGCCGCTCGGCCCAGGCTGTGGGGGCTGGTGGGCTCGTGGATTTCTTGCGGGTCATTCTCGGTTCCATCGCTATGCTGGCGGTTTAGGCGAGGCGGCTCGCCCGGTCAACGTGATGCCACACTTCCTTCAGCCTCCATTCAGGTGGGAAGGCGCATGGTGCCAGTGTCGGTTCATGGGGCAGGCTGCTTGTAGGCCGCCCGCTGGACGGCTAGGAGATGGGATCGACGCGGGCACTGGATCCGTCCGCTGATTGGGGAGACGTCAGATGATCGTCCGCTGCTTGCTCGCGACTGCCCTGCTGGGAGCGCTGGCCCTGCCCGTGCTGGCACAGGCGCCCGCCAATCAGGAAAGCTGCTTCCCGTTGATCGACACGATCGCCAACGAGGCCGAGGAGAAGACCGTCGACAAAAAGGCCAGTCGCGAGATCAACGATCTGTTGCAGAAGCTCACAGCCGGCTGCAACAGCAACGACATGGTCCAGGCCGGCAATATCGTCGGCCAACTCCGCGGTGCCATCGCCAAGCTGCCGAATTGAGGGCAGCCTGCATGGGAACCGGTGCCTCGACATGCGGTGCTCGCCCTCCGACGTTCCATCCCGAGCCTTCGGGCGCGGCATCTGGCTCGGACTGCTCGAGCGCTTGATCGAGCATTTCGCCGATTGGGCTGAGTGCAATCCCGCGTTTGCCGGGCGGAGAGCGATCGAGGGGTAGTCCTTGGACGTGCTGGCATCTGGTTGGATGGCTGCGCCATGCCTGCTCAAGCTGGTGACAATGACACCGCGGACCAGCGGCGGCTGCCTCCTGAAGCCGGAGACAAGAAAAATGTTGCGGTATTTCAGCGGGTAAGGCGCATTTTTCGGTGACGCAGACACACGCAATCACACGCCTATCACCCGGTCGCTTCGAGATAAGTTGCATTGCGTGGGCTACGCCAGCAAGGTTCTGTTAAGGTGCTGTTTGGCATGGTTCGTTACTGGTTGAGAGGCCGTCTCTAGACACCAGACGGTCACGTCGAGGATCGCGATGAGTAAGAAGGTCCGACTGAGTGCCTCCGGGCGCGCAACTGACACCGACGCTCCAACGGTGACGGATTTCCTCGCCCAAGTGAGTGACTATTTCGAACTGCTTTTGCAGGTTGAGGAGACATTGGCGGAGGATGGAGAGAGTGCCATCGAATGGCGTGTCACTGGTGCAGGCAAGACCAGTCCTCCTTACCTCGAGGCGGAGGCATTTCCCCGTCAGTTTGCAGTCAATGTAGACCGTCGGGCGGACCTGGTGATCAATCACGCTGCTGCGGGCTTACAGAATCTGCGACAGACACCGACTCGCCCCGTCGGCTTCAATGACAAGGCGCTGGCTGCTGCTCAACGGATTTTCGAGCGGGTATCGAACGGGCTCAATCAAACGCGTATTGCACACGATGGTGATGGTTTCATCATCGAACTCACCACCTCGTCTGCTCGTTCGTCTGCAGCGAACGTCCGAGAAATACTAGCTCCAAGGGGCAAACCCTATAAGGAAATGGGTTCGGTGGAGGGGTACTTTCGCCGGATTGAGCGTGACGGGTGGGGTCGATCAATCCTGTGGATCAGGCACCGTCTAACAGGCGATGAGGTAAAGTGCATCGTGACAGGTGACGCTGAACACGAGGTTGGCATTAGGGAGATCGGCGAGGTATGGAATAACAGCCGCCTGCAAGCGACTGGAACGATTCACTACAAGGCAGCTGGTCGAATTGCTCAGATCGAGGTGACACAGGTGCGGTTCCTTCGCGAGCGAAATGAATTACCAGATGTCGACGATATCGCGGATGCTGAATTCACCGGAGGTATGAAGTCGGAGGACTACCTGACGAGGCTTCGCGATGGCGAGTGATCCTCGGCGGGTGTACTGGGATGCGTGCACCTGGATCGCTCTAATCCAGCGTGAGAAGATTGTAGTTGGTGGGTCCGATCGTGACACTCTCTGTCGCGCCGTCATTGCCGAGGCGAAGAAGGGTAAGATCGAGATTTTAACCTCTACACTCTCACTCGTCGAAGTCTGCAAAGACCCGATGATCCGCACATCCAAGGAAGATCAGATCGGAGCATACTTCGAGAACGACTATATCTTGTTGATGAACCTCGATCGCTTGATCGGCGAGCATGCGCGACAACTTATGACAGTCGGGCACGCTGGACTTAAGCCACCAGATGCAGTGCATGTCGCAAGCGCAGTTCTCGGGCAAGTGAGCGAGTTGCACACATTCGACGGCAAGTTGCTGGAGCTTGATGGCGAAGTTATCCGGCTCGATGGTGGCAAGCTCCGCATTTGCATGCCGGACGTTAGTGGGACGCCGCCCCCACTGCTGAGTGGAATGCAAAAGCCATGAAACCTCTTGGACACAAATCGCCGAAAACTAACGAAATTCCGCCTGCGCCGCAATTCTGGCTCCTCAAATCCGAGCCCGACGTTTTCTCCTTCGAGATGCTGAAAGCGAAGGGGCGGAAGGGTGAGCCCTGGGATGGGGTGCGGAATTATCAGGCCCGCAACAACATGCGGGCGATGCGGATCGGCGACCGCGGGTTCTTCTATCATTCCAACGACGGCAAGGCCGTGGTGGGCATTCTCGAGGTGATCGCGCTCGTCCATCCCGACGCCAAGGACGATACGGGCGCCTGGGAGTGCGTCGACGTGCGGGCGGTGGAGGCGCTGCCGCGGCCGGTGACGCTGGAGGAGATCAAGTCCGTGCCAGAGCTCGCCGAGATGGTGCTCGTCAAGAACTCGCGCCTGTCGGTGCAGCCGGTGACGGCGGGTGAATGGGAGATCGTCTGCCGGATGGGCGGGCTCGTCACCAAACCGGCCCGGACATGAGAGTGGCCGGTTCCCCCGACCCCACCGCATTCATCCGCAACAACACGCGCCTGATGGCGCCGCCAATGGTGCCGGAAATTCTGTTGCATCTGGCCGAGGAATCGCTGCCGATCTGGCGCAAGACCGAGGAGGAGCTCGGCGAGATCGGGTTGCCGCCGCCCTACTGGGCCTTCGCCTGGGCGGGCGGGCAGGCGCTCGCGCGCCATCTGCTCGACAATGGGGCGCTGGTTGCCGGCAAGCGGGTGCTCGATCTGGCGGCGGGATCGGGGCTGGTGGCCACCGCTGCGCTGCTTGCTGGCGCTGATCGGGCGCTGGCGTGCGATATCGATGCGCTTGCCCTCGTTGCGGTGAAGATGAACGCCGCGGCCAACGGTGTTACGGTCGAGGTCACCGATGCCGATCTGTTGGATGGCGCCGCGGCGGGGGTGGACGTGGTGCTGGTGGGCGATGTGTTCTACGAGAAGCCGCTGGCCGAGCGGGCGCTCTCTTTTCTCGAGCGCTGCCGGGCGGCCGGCCAGGACGTGCTGATCGGCGATCCCGGCCGCACCTACTGCCCGCGCGACCGGCTGGTCTCGGTGGCGGAATACCAGGTGCCCGTTACGCGGGAGCTGGAAGACACCGAAATCAAGCACACCCATGTCTGGCGGCTGAGGGATTGAGTGGCTGCCAGCCAAGCCAAATCGGCCGTGTTTGGGGATCGGCTGTTCCACTGGTGGCCGCGCCTGCGCACGATGAAGCAAGCAGCCGGAGAAGGTGTCGCAGGAATTGGGCTCGCTTCGTTCGCCCTCTTCCTGTTGGTAAGTAGGTCAGCTCGTAGCCTAGGCGCAGGTTCAAATTCCATCATGGATTGAAATCGAAGTCGTCAGCCGTGATCGAACCAGCGGGCGCGTTGCTCACCGTGATTGTATTGGCGTTGTCGCCGTTTACCTTGATGGTGGTGACGGAGCCCCTGGTAGTGATGGTGACTTCGCCGATGGCAGTCACGCCTGCAATCGAGATCTTGTCGACGCCCTGCTCGAAGTCGGTGATCGTGTCCTTGCCCCAATTGGGTCCAAACTGAAACAAGTCCAGATCGCCGTCGACCCCGCCGCCGGCCAAGAGGTCGTTGCCGCCGCCGCCATTGATGATGTCGGCACCATCACCGCCGAGCAGCACGTCGGAGCCGAGCCCGCCATCGAGCTCATCCGCTTCGGAGCCGCCTTCGAGCCGATCCTTGCCGGAGCCGCCGGTCAGCTTGTCGGCGCCACCATTGCCTTGCAGTAGGAGGGCTGCAGTAGAGCCACTGCCGTCGAAGGTCTCGTCGCCGGAATTGCCGATCGCGATTTCGATGCTGGAGGCGGCGAGATCGAGGCTGACGCCTGCCGAGGCGGCATCCACGATCACACGGTCGCGTCCCAAGCCCCCCTGTATGCTCTGGTCGTCTGAGTCGATGGCGAGGATGTCGTTGCCGGCTCCGCCATCGAGACTGTCGAGCCCGGCGCCGCCGACGAGCATGTCGTTGCCCGAGCCGCCGGCAATGCTGTCGTCGCCGCCCGCACCGTCGAGCCGGTTGGCCCCGACGGAGCCGGTGATTGTGTCGCCGTGGCCCGAGCCGAGCACGCGTTCCATGCCGACCAGTGTATCGAGCCCGGCGCCGCCGGTCGCTTGCGCCGTCTTGATGGCGAGACTAACGGTCACGCCCGAGCCGGCCGTTGCATAGGACGCCGTGTCGGTGCCTTTGCCTCCAATGAGAAGATCGTCGCCGTCGCCGCCCTCGAGCGTGTCGCCGCCGTCGCCGCCGAAGATCTGATCGTTGCCGCCCTCGCCGCGCACGCGGTTGTTGCCGCCGTCCATGGTGATGGTGTCGGCGAACTGCGAGCCGCGAATA
>JANNSW010000006.1:0-4349 GCA_031403055.1 Hyphomicrobiaceae bacterium
GGCGAGCGAGCCGGCCGACAACATCGTCACGAACCCGCCCTACAATGCCGCCGAGGCCTTCGTGCAGAAGGGCTTGCAGCTCGCGCGCAGGAAGCTTGCCCTCTTGCTGCGACTGGCTTTCCTGGAGGGCGCGGGGCGCGCTCGCACGATCTTTGCCATCAGCCCACCCTCGCGCGTGCATGTCTTCAGCGAACGGATCACGTTCTATCCCAAAGGCATGGAGCGGCGCGGCGGCGGGACCACGGCCTACGCCTGGCTCGTCTGGGACAAGTCGGCGCCGCCCGGAACGGAGCTGCACTGGATCCCGCCGGGTTTGAAGGCCGGCGGCTAAGCAGAGTTCGCCAAAGTGGTCTTCCCGGTTTGGCGATAAAACTCTGCGAAAACAAAAGAATCCAAGCAGGCATTCGTTGGTCTTCCAACGAAAGTCTGCTTAGACCGGTATTGCCGGTTTCACCAACGGATCAATTACCCGTCATCCCGGACGCTGTCGTGCCGAAGGCGCGTGCCTTCGGCACGACACGCGGCGCTCCGGGACCTTCGCCAGCAGAGCTGTGGTCGTGGCGAAGTTCCCGGCTCGAGTGCCGTGCGACTCTCGGCCTCGGATGCGAGATGCTGCCCGGGCACTCGGCCGGGATGCCGGGTGCGGGTGTTTCACTGCAAGCTACCTACCTTGTCGGTACCGGATGGTCGCCGCGGTAGTCGTAGAAGCCGCGCTTGGTCTTGCGGCCGAGCCAGCCGGCCTCGACATACTTCACCAGCAGCGGGCAGGGCCGGTACTTCGAATCCGACAGGCCCTCGTAGAGCACCTGCATCACGGAGAGGCAGGTGTCGAGGCCGATGAAATCGGCGAGCTCGAGCGGGCCCATCGGATGGTTGGCGCCCAGCCGCATCGCCTTGTCGATCGCCTCGACCCCGCCGACACCCTCATAGAGCGTATAGACCGCCTCGTTGATCATCGGCAGCAGGATGCGGTTGACGATGAAGGCGGGGAAATCCTCCGACACCGCGATGGTCTTGCCCAGGCTCTCGGCAAAGCCGCGGGCGAGCGCGAAGGTCTTGTCCCCGGTTGCAATGCCGCGGATCACCTCGACCAGCTCCATCACCGGAACCGGGTTCATGAAGTGCATGCCGATGAACAGCTCGGGGCGGTCGGTCACGGCGGCGAGCCGGGTGATCGGGATCGAGGAGGTGTTGGTCGCGAGCAGCCCTTCGGGCTTGAGCTTGGGGCACAACGCCTGGAAGATCTTGCGCTTCACGTCCTCGTCCTCGGTCGCCGCCTCGATCACCAGATCGGCGTTGGCGAAGTCGTCGAACGTCGGGGCAAACGAAATTCGCTTGAGTGTCGCAGCCTTGTCGGCCTCGGTGATCTTGTTGCGGGCGATCTGACGGTTGAGGTTGCGCTCGATCAGTTGAATGGCACTGTCGTAGCGCTCCTTGGCCAGATCGTTGATGGCGACCGAGTAGCCCGAGAGCGCCGCCACGTGAGCGATGCCGCTGCCCATCTGGCCAGCGCCGATCACACCCACCTTGCGAATGACGCTGCGGGCGAGCGAGACGTCGGCACCCGATGCTGCTGCCGTTCGGCTCAGTTCGGCGCCGCCACGCGACGCGGTCTGCTTGTTCATCAACCTTGATCCTCGGCTCGCCTGCAGTCCAAATTCAGCCCCTCGCTCAGCCCTTGACCTTGGCCAGCTCGGCCGTCAGCTCCGGCAGGACCTCGAACAGATTGGCGACCAGGCCGTAGTCGGCGACCTGGAAGATCGGCGCCTCCTCGTCCTTGTTGATCGCAACGATCACCTTGCTGTCCTTCATGCCGGCCAGATGCTGGATCGCCCCCGAGATGCCGACGGCGACGTAAAGGTCGGGAGCAACCACCTTGCCGGTCTGCCCGACCTGATAATTGTTGGGGGCGTAGCCGGCATCGACCGCCGCGCGGCTGGCGCCGACCGCGGCGCGCAGCTTGTCGGCCAGAGGCTCGATGTAGGTCTTGAAGTTTTCCGACGAGCCCATGCCGCGTCCGCCCGAAACGACGATCTTGGCGGAGGCGAGCTCGGGCCGGTCGGTCTTGGAGAGCTCGTTGCGCTCCCAGGAGGAGATCCCGGCCGGTGCTGGAACGGCGACCACCTCGATCGCGGCCGATCCGCCTTCCCCTGTCGCCGCGAACGAGGCGGTGCGCACGGTCACGACCCGCTTCGGATCGGTCGATTGCACGGTCTGGAGCGCATTGCCCGCGTAGATCGGCCGCTCGAAGGTGTCGGCGCCCTTGACCCCGATGATGTCGGAGATCTGCGCCACGTCGAGCATGGCCGCGATCCGCGGCAGCACGTTCTTGCCGGTGGCGGTCGAAGCGGCGACGAGCCCGTCATAGCCCGCCATCATCGGTACGACGAGGGCAGCCATCTCCTCGGCTAGATGATGCTCCAGGTGCGCACCCTCGGCGAGCTTCACGATCTTCACGCCGGCGAGCTTGGTTGCGGCTTCCGCGACGGCGCGGCAATTGTTGCCCGCGACCAGCACATGCACGTCCGATCCCATGGCGGCCGCCGCGGTCAACGCCTTGTGGGTAGCCGGATTGAGCGTCTTGTTGTCGTGCTCCGCGATCAGCAGTACGGCCATGCTCAGATCACTCCCGCTTCATCTCTCAGCTTCTGCACGAGCTCGGCGACGTTCTTGACCTTGACACCGGCCTTGCGCGTCTGCGGCTCGATTGTCTTCAGCACCTTGATGCGGGCTTTCACCGGCACTCCCAGGTCATCTGGCCGCTTGATGTCGAGCGGCTTCTTCTTCGCCTTCATGATGTTCGGCAGCGAGGCGTAGCGCGGCTCGTTGAGGCGCAAGTCACTGGTCACCACGCAGGGCATGTCGAGCTTTACGGTCTGCAGGCCACCATCCACCTCGCGGGTGACCGAGGCCTTGCCGTCGGCGATCACGATCTTCGAGGCGAAGGTCGCCTGCGGCCAACCCAGCAGTGCCGCCAGCATCTGGCCGGTCTGGTTGCAGTCGTCGTCGATCGCCTGTTTGCCCACGATCACGAGGCCGGGCTGCTCCTGGTCGACGATCGCTTTCAGGATCTTGGCAACGTTGATCGGCTCGACCAGCTCATCGGTCACCACCAGGATGCCGCGGTCGGCGCCCATGGCGAGTGCGGTGCGGATCGTCTCCTGGGCCTTTTCCGGTCCGATCGAGACCGCGATGACCTCGCTCGCCTGGCCGGCTTCGCGCATGCGCAGAGCCTGCTCGACGGAGATCTCGTCGAACGGGTTCATGCTCATTTTGACGTTGGCGAGGTCGACACCCGAGCCGTCCGCCTTGACGCGGATCTTGACATTGTAGTCCACCACCCGCTTGACCGGCACGAGTATCTTCATCGGCTGCCTAGCTCCGTTCGCTGAGCGCGACCCTTGTCGGGTCTGCGCCTCCCATGCTCCCAAATTCTGAAGATTGGCTCACTGGTGACAGGCTCGCACCGATCACGGCTTCGACCGGTCTTCTCGCAACTGCGAAATCACGTCAGAAACCCTAGTTCCGGCCTCGGAGTGAGTCAATGGCCGCTCATTGTTGCTGCTCTGCGACATGGCTTCGCGATGCCGGCAAGCGGGGGTCAGGATTTGGCTGGCGACGGCGACTTGTCGAACAGCGGCACGCCCGGCCGGCGCAGCAGCACCACCAGGATCGCGCCCGCGACGAGCCCGCCGATATGGGTGAACCACGCCACCTGCTGCAGCTCGTCATTGGTTGGGAAGAAGGCCGCTGCCACATTCATCATGATCCACAGCCCGAGCACAATGGCCGCGCTCAGCTTCAGCGGTATCACGCGGAAGGCGAGCACCCAGACGCTCACGCGCGGATGCAACATCAGGTAGGCGGCGATCACACCGGCAACGGCAGCACTCGCGCCGATCAACGGCAAGGGGCTGTCCAGGAAGACGATCGAGTGCAGCAGTCCGCCTGCGAGGCCGCAGAGTAAAAAGAACACGAGGAAGCGCACATGCCCCATCGCATCCTCGACATTGTCGCCGAACACCCAGAGGAACACCATGTTGCCGAGCAGATGCCAGATGTCGCCATGCAGGAACATGTAGGAGAGCAACGTCAGCGGCTCGGGAAACGGAAGCGCGGAGGCCGCACCATTGGGACACTCGGTGATCACCACCTGCGTGCCACGCAGCTCGGTCGGGACGATCCCGAAGTTCTTGGCGAAGGCGAGCGCCCCGCACGGGTCGACGTTCATCACGTCGCGCAGCTGGAACAGGAAGAAGACCGCGGCGTTGATCAGGATGAGACCGAGCGTCACATATTGGAGCTTGATCGTTCGGATCGGATTCTCATCGTAGACGGGAACGAACATG
>JANNSW010000007.1:0-23594 GCA_031403055.1 Hyphomicrobiaceae bacterium
CCCGACCGGGCCGGCGCCGATCACGGCGACTGGGAGCGGGGATTGGAGGATCGAGGAATCGAGCATGGGTTTGGTCTCTGATTGGCCCGACAGCATCAGGCGCAGGATTTGTCGGCCGAGGCGCTGCATGCTGCATCAGCGCAGCATTCGTCGGCGAGGAACGAGACGAGGTCCTGCATCACCGGGTAGACGGCGCGGCAGATCAGCGTCGTGCCGCGGCGCTGCTGCGAGACGAGGCCGACCGTCAGCAGGCTGCGCAGATGGTGCGACAGCGTCGAGGCGGCGATGCCGAGCCGCCGCTGCAGCGCGCCGACCGCCAGCCCGTCATCGCCCGCCCGCACCAGCAGCCGATAGACCTCGAGCCGGGTGGTGTTGCCGAGCGCTTCGAGCCGGGCCGCCACATCCTCGAGGCGCCGATCGCGTGTGAGGTCTTGCAGCAAGGGGGGGCTCCTTCGTCCGATGGGTCATCGACCGCCGCGAAAGACAAGATAGCCCGAGGCAGCTCCCGTGTCAACGGTATTTCCGGAATCATGGAAATATATTATGCCGCTGGCGGGCTCAGGAAGACGGGTGGATGGGTGTGAGCGAGAGATTTCCTCGAACCGCTATCTGGGAAAATCGGTGACAGGCACCGATCTTCCCTGCAAGTGCCTTGCAATGCCTGTCGGTTCGCGGGCATTGCGTTCGCGAGCGAGCAACCCCATATCATCCCCCAATGTCAGAGCCCCGCATCATCACCTTCGGCTGCCGATTGAATGCCTGTGAGTCCGAGATCATCCGCAGCCATGCGGCAGCAGCAGGGCTCGGCGCGGCCGTCATCGTCAACACCTGCGCGGTCACGGCCGAGGCCGTGAGCCAGGCGCGCCAGGCAATCCGCAAGGCGCGGCGCGAAAGCCCCGACGCCCGCATCATCGTCACGGGATGCGCGGCCCAGACCGAGCCCGAGACATTCGCCGCCATGCCAGAGGTCGACCATGTGCTCGGCAATGCGGAGAAGCTGCGCGCCGCCAGCTACTGTGCGCTGCTCGAGCCAACGAGCGACCCCGTTCAGGTCGACGACATCATGGCGGTCAGAACGACCGGCGGGCATCCGATCGCGGGGTTCGGCGGGCGGGTCCGCGCCTACGTCCAGGTCCAGAACGGTTGCGACCATCGCTGCACGTTCTGCATCATCCCTTTTGCCCGCGGCCCTTCGCGCTCGGTGCCGGCGGGCGAGGTGGTCGCCACGGTGCGGACGCTCACCGAGCGCGGCACCAAGGAGGTCGTGCTTACCGGCGTCGACATGACGGCCTATGGCCGCGATCTGCCGGGCGCGATGACGCTTGGCATGCTGGTCAGGCAGATCCTGAAGCTCGTGCCGGACTTGGCGCGACTGCGGCTGTCCTCGATCGACTCGATCGAGGCCGACGAGGCACTACTGGTTGCGTTGGCCGAAGAGGAACGGCTGATGCCGCATCTTCATATGTCGGTGCAGGCAGGACACGATCTGATCCTGAAGCGGATGAAGCGCCGGCACACGCGCGCCGATACCATTGCCTTTTGCCAGACCGCACGCCGGCTCCGGCCCGACATCGTGCTCGGCGCCGACCTGATCGCGGGCTTTCCGACCGAGACCGAGGTGATGTTCGCCTCGACCAATGGCCTCGCCGATGACGCGGGCCTCACCTATCTCCACGTCTTCCCGTTCTCGCCCCGCACGGGTACGACAGCCGCTCGCATGCCGCAGCTCGACAGGGGGATCGTCAAGGAGCGCGCGGCGCAACTGCGGCAAACGGCGGCAAGGCGGCTTTCGGCCTATCTCGCGAGCTTGACCGGCCGCGAGGTCGAAGCGCTGGTCGAGCACGGCGGCGAGGCGCGCACACCCCAGTTTGCGGCCGTGAGACTGAGCGGCCCCGCTCTGGCCGGCGAGATCCGCAAGGTTGGCATCAGGGGTCACGACGGCACCCGGCTCGAAGGGGTGTTGATGTCATGACCGCCAACCCGGGCAAGGAGCGCAAGAAGGCCGGCTTGCTCGGACGCTTGTTCGGCGCAACGGAGGAACCCGCGACTGTGCCAGGGCCGCTGGACGCGGACAGCATGGCGCCAGCTCCACCCCTCGGCGAGCCGGCGCAAGCATTCGAGCCGGCACCGGCATCGCCACCGCCCGCCAAGCGCGGATGGCTCGAGCGCCTCAGATCGGGCCTCGCGCGGACCTCCTCGGCGCTGACCACCGGGATCACGAGCGTCTTCACCAAGAGGAAGCTCGATGCCACCTCGATCGAGGAGCTGGAGGACCTGCTGATCCAGGCCGATCTCGGCCTCGAGACGGCGGCCCGCGTGATCAAGCAGCTCAAAGCCGGCCGTTTCGACAAGAGCATCTCCCCCGAGGAGGTGCGCGAGGTGCTCGCCGCCGAGGTCGAGCGCGTGCTGCTGCCGGTCGCCAAGCCGCTGCTGATCAACCCTTCCCTGAAGCCGCATGTGATGCTGATGGTGGGTGTCAACGGCACCGGCAAGACCACGACCATCGGCAAGCTCGCCGAGCGGTTCCGCCGCGAGGGCCGGAGTGTGATGCTGGCCGCTGGCGATACCTTCCGCGCCGCTGCCATCGATCAGCTGAAGATCTGGGGCGAGCGGACGGGCGCGACGGTGATCGCGCGTGCCGTCGGCTCGGATGCGACAGGGCTCGCCTTCGATGCGCTCCAGGCCGCGCGCGAAGCAGGTAGCGACGTGTTGTTGATCGACACGGCGGGACGGCTGCAAAACAAGGTCGGCCTGATGGCCGAGCTCGAGAAGATCATCCGTGTCCTGAGGAAAATCGATGACACTGCGCCGCACGACGTGCTGCTGGTGCTCGATGCCACAACCGGCCAGAATGCTCTCAATCAGGTGGAGGTGTTTGGTGCCTGCGCCGGCGTCACCGGCCTCATCATGACCAAGCTCGACGGCACAGCCCGCGGTGGAATTTTAGTCGCAATTGCAGAGAAGTATGGTTTGCCGATTCATGCGATCGGCGTCGGCGAGGCGAGCGAGGATCTGGAAGCCTTCGATCCGGCCCAATTCGCTAAGGCAATCGCTGGTTTGTGATGGTGTGAAGGGCTGACGATGACTATTTACTGTTGAAGCCTATGCTCGATTTCCGCAACAGCCTGCCTTCAGGCGACCGGCCAGGACGATCAGCCCTATGAAAATCGCGACCAAGCTCTCACTCGAGTTCCTGCCACTGATCCTGTTTCTGATTTTCACGTTCACGAATGATGTGTACGTGGGAACGATGTGGCTGATGGTGACGACGGTGCTGGCAACCGCGCTCGTCTGGTACCTCTACCAGCAGGTGGCGCTGATGGCGCTGATCAATGCGGCGACCGGCCTCGCGGCTGGCGCGATGACGCTCTACTGGACCGACCCCGACTTCGTCAGGATGAAGCCGACCGTCATCAGCCTGATCTATGCGGCTATCCTGTTCACCGGGCTGATCGTCAAACGGCCGCTGCTGAAGACGCTGCTCGGCGAGGACCTTCACCTGACCGAGCAGGGATGGAGCGTCATAACCAGGTATTGCGCGCTCTATTTCGCCTTCATCGCCGTCGTCAACGAGGCGATCTGGCGGAATTTCTCGATCGAGTTCTGGGCCGGATTCAAAGTGTTCGGCCTCATTCCGCTGAGCCTCCTGTTCGCTGTCGCGCTGGTGCCGATCGCGCGCCGGTTTCGGACGCACGACGCGCCCGAAGACTCGACAGTCGACAGCATCGCGGACTATCTCGATGGTGGGGCTTCGAGGAAGCACCGGGCCGAGCAGAAAGCGGCGTCGAGCCGCCCAGCCGAGGCAGCCAAGCGGATCGCCAAGCCGGTCGCAACGCCACAACGGCAGGGATCGTGACGATAGGCGATGCGGTGGTGTGGGCTGGCGCCCGACACCACTCAATGCCCGCAAGGACAAGATGACCCAGAGCTCCAACAATTCCCCCACTGCCGGCAGCAGCACGCAATTGCTGAAGATTGCCCTCGAGGTCGGTCCGCTCGTCGTCTTTTTCGTTGCCAATGCCTATGCGGGCATCTTCTGGGCGACCGGGATCTTCATGGCCGCAACCGCGATCGCGCTGGTGTTGAGCCGTGTGGGCTTCGGGCGACTGCCGATCATGCCCCTGGTGACGGCCGCCTTCGTGCTGGTGTTCGGCGGGCTAACGCTGTTCCTGGCGGACGATACCTTCATCAAGCTCAAGCCCACCATCGTGAACCTGTTGTTCGCGAGTGTCGCGCTCGGCGGATTGGCCTGCAATTGGATCGTTTGGAAAGTGCTGTTCGGCGAGGTTTTTGCACTGACCGATGAAGGCTGGCGCAAGCTGCAATTCCGCTGGGGTTGCTTTTTCGTCGTGCTCGCGCTGCTGAACGAGATCGTCTGGCGCAACACCACGACCGACATCTGGGTCTCGTTCAAGCTGTTCGGACTGATGCCGCTCACGCTGTTGTTCGCCCTGTGCCAGGTTGGCGTGCTGCAGCGGCATAGTCTCGAGCCGAGCGGGGAAGCCGGTCCGCCGGGGTCGGCCTAGCCTCGCCGTGTCCGGTAATATGACAACCGTTTGCAGATCGTCAACCGGCAGTCGCAAACGGGTAAAATTTTCCACTTTTTGGCTGGACTGGGATGGTCCGTTGGCGCTAGAATAAGCAATATCACTTAATAGGCAACACATGGGCTCGCAGCCGGTATCGCTCACATTGGGGTGCCTCCGGCAACAGCGAGAGTGAGGTGGGAACTTGAGCAACGAAAACGACCGTAATCCGATGGACCTGTCTCCCGTGCATCTGCTGCATCGCGCGGGCCAGTGCGCCGCTGAAATCTTCGCCGCGGAGATGGGGCAGGAAGGGTTGACGCCGAGGCAATTCACGGTGCTGAGGACGATCTCCGAGAACGAAGGCATCAGCCAAACCGGCCTCGTAGACCTCACGGGCATCGACCGCTCGACGCTGGCCGATCTGATCCGCCGCCTGCAGAAGAAGGGGCTGATCCAACGCCGCCGCACCAAGCAGGATGCCCGCGCCTATGCCGTGAAGCTGACCGAATCCGGCTGGGCGATGCTCAAGGCGGCCGAGCCAGGTGCCGAGCGGGTCGACGGACGCCTGTTGGAAGCGCTGCCGGAAAGCCAGCGGCATGAGTTCATGGAGGCGCTGTCGACAATCGTCGCCTCGATCTCGATCTCACACTCGAGCTCGTCGCAAGGCCGCTAGTGTTCCGACTCATTCATTCGGTACCCCAAATGAATGGGGCGGAGCACTGTTCCGACACTGACGCTCGGTGCCTGAGCGTCAGTCCGGGATGAGCCGGCGTGAATCAAGCATTTGCGAGCTCCACGAGTGCCGACAGCAGCACTTGCGCGCCTGCCGCGCAGTGCGCCGGGGAAGCATACTCTTCCTCGGCGTGGCTGATGCCGTCGCGGCATGGAATGAACAGCATGGCCGTTGGCGCGACGGGAGCGATGTAGCACGCATCGTGGAACGCGCCTGAGAGCATGTCCCGGTGCTCGATGCCGAGCCCCTTGGCTGCGTCGCGCAAGCAGTCGGCGACTCGCGCATCGAACGTGACGGGAGCAATCTCCATCAACCGCTCGATCGCGTGAGTGGTGCCGGTTCGTGCGGTCGCCGCCTGCATGATCCGCTCGATCTCGCCTGCCATGGCATCGAGCATGGCGCTCGCTGGATGGCGCAGATCGATGGTGAAAGTCGTGCGGCTGGGCGTCGTGTTGATCGAGCCGGGAGCGGCCTCGATCCGTCCCACCGTGATTCTCAGGTCAGGCCCGTGCTTGCGGCCGAGCGCATCGAACGCAACGATTGCCTCGGCGGCGGCGACGAGGCTGTCCTGCCGCAATTCGAACGGCGTGGTGCCGGCATGACGGTCGGTGCCATCGACGACGACACGGAACCAGCGCGCGCCCTGCACTGCAGTGACAATGCCAATCGCGACGCCCTCCTGCTCGAGGATCGGACCTTGCTCGATATGGGCTTCCACATAGGCCGAGATGTCGAAGGCCCGCGGCCCGAGCGGCCCTGCATAGCCGATGCGCTCGAGGTCCTCGGCGACCGTCGTTCCATCGATTGATCTGGTGCCGAGGGCCTCCAGTGAGGAGATCGAGCCGGCAAAGCCACCCGAGCCGGTGCAACCCGCG
This sequence comes from Hyphomicrobiaceae bacterium, assembly GCA_031403055.1. Lineage (GTDB taxonomy): Bacteria > Pseudomonadota > Alphaproteobacteria > Rhizobiales > Hyphomicrobiaceae > JANNSW01. The sequence continues at coordinate 6,138 of JANNSW010000007.1, forward strand.
ATGATCCGGCAGCCCTCCTCGTTGGTCCAGTTGACGACAGCGATCGTGCGTCGGGTCTCGACCTGCGCGTCGGCCAAGGCCCGCAGCACTTCGAGCCCGGCAAGCACGCCATAGACCCCGTCGAACCGGCCGCCTTTGGGCTGCGTATCCAGATGACTACCCGTCGCCACCAGCGGCAGCTCGGGCATCGTCCCGGGCCGAAGCGCGAACTGGTTGCCGAACCGGTCGATCCGCATCCGGGCGCCGGCTGCCTCGCACCAGCGTGCGAAGAGATCGCGCCCCTCCTTGTCGACTGCCGTCAGCGCCTGGCGGTTGCAGCCGCCATTGGGTAAGCCGCCGATGCGCCCCATTGCCTCTATCGATTGCCAAAGCCGGGCTCCATTGATGTCTGGATATCGATTGCTGCCCATCGGGACCCCTATTCGGCGGCGAGAGCAGAGCGTCTAGCCAGCGGCAAGGCGACGAACGGCGTCGTGCAGGCAGGCCCCGGCGCAATGTGGGCAACCGGCTCTGGACCCAGATCCCACACCACGGTCGCAAAGGTGAAGGCGTGCGAGCCGTTCTCACCCAGGCGCCGTGAGATCGGGTGCCGCGGATTGTCTCGGTTGGCGAGCAGAAGCTGAGCTTCGATGACGCCGAGCGGCGCCTTGCGGCCTTGCAGCTGATGGTCGAGCACGGCCATCCGGCCATGAGTGTTCTCATCGCTGGCAACGAGCGCGCCGGCGTCGGCACGGGCGCTGCGATCCTTGCTCGCGAGCGGGTGGTTGGCGTGCCACACGAGACCGCGCCGCGAACGCTCCGGCACGAAGGCGAACGCACCGGCGGCCGAGCACTCGTGGTCGCTCACGAGTTGCCGGTCGCCGATGATGAAGTTCTGCCCCGAGGCGTGGTGCACGCCCTGCAGGAAAGCGATCGCAGCGTCGTGGGTGCGATGCCGCAGCACGCCGCGCGAGGCAAAGGCGACCGGCAGTCCCTTGGGATTGCAGCGCAGCTGGGCGAGCGTATTGACGACGACGCCGAGACCGGCACTGTTCATGCCGTTCAGCCCGATCATGCCAGCCATGGTGAGGACGATGGCGTCGAGGCCGGGCTCCAGATCGCGGATCGTCAATGCCACCTGAAAGCCGTCGTTCCAGTTGGGGAGGTCCATGGTCTGGGCAAGCATCGAACGGCTAGCCGCGGCGTCGTGCGAGCCCAGGCTCGAGCAATGCTCGCGCCGCCCTGCCAGCATCTCGCTGAACCACCATTCCTCGTCCATCAATTGCGCGGCATAGATCGCCTCGAACGGAAGGCCGCAGCCCTCCGCGATGCCACGCACCTCATCCAGCAGCTGCGGCGTCTGCCGTTCGATCTCCGGCAGGAAGTCCGTCCCGGCGAGAAATCCCGCCAGAAAATCATCCGCCGCCTGCCCGGTGCCACGCGTGATGGCCTCGCGCCACGCCCGGTCGCGAGCAACGATCAGAGCGCGCAGCCCCGCGCCATAGGCCAGGCCCCGCTCGTGCGGGCTACCGCCGATCTCGATTGTGGCGAGGGTTGTCATCGGTCAACTCCCTGGCAGCGCTCACGGCGCCTTGGCGCCCGCTTTCAGCAGCTTGTATGTGATCGAGTCGACGAGGGCTTCAAAGCTCGCATCGACGATGTTGGGCGAGACGCCAACGGTCATCCAGCGCTCGGCTGTCGCCTTGTCGCGGCTCTCGATCAGCACACGCGTTACGGCCTCGGTGCCACCCGTGAGGATGCGCACCTTGTAGTCGACCAGCTCGAGATCGCGAATGAAATCCTGGTAGCGGCCGAGGTCCTTGCGTAGCGCCTGATCGAGCGCGTTGACCGGTCCGTTGCCTTCGGCCACCGAATGCAGTGGCTCGGGATCGCCTTTGATGAAGACTTTGACGGAGGCTTCGGCAACCGTGACGAGCCTGCCATTCGCATTGTGGCGGCGCTCGACGATCACCCGGAAGCTGTCGACGGAGAAGTACTCGGGCACCTCGCCGAGCGTGCGCCGGGCGAGCAACTCGAATGAGGCATCCGCCCCTTCGTAGGCATAGCCGATCGCCTCACGGCTTTTGACCTCCTCGAGCAGCAAAGCGATGCGGGGATCGTCCTTGCGCACAGCGATGCCGATGCGCTCCAGCTCGGCGAGCACATTGGAGCGGCCCGCCTGATCGGAAATCAGGAGCCGGCGACGATTGCCGACGGTTTCAGGCGGCACGTGCTCGTAGGTCTCGGGCGCCTTGACGATCGCCGACGCATGGATGCCCGCCTTCGTCGCAAAGGCGCTCTCACCCACATAGGGCGCCTGCCGGTTGGGCGCGCGGTTGAGGATCTCGTCGAGCACGCGGCTGGCGGCAGTCAGGCGCTGCAGCCGCTCCCGGCTGACGCCCGTCTGATAGCGGCTCGCAAATTCTGGCTTGAGCACCAGCGTGGGGATCAACGAGGTCAAATTCGCATTGCCGCAGCGCTCGCCCAGACCATTCAGTGCGCCCTGGATCTGCCGGCAACCGGCGCGGACCGCCGCGAGCGTGTTGGCGACGGCTTGCTCGGTATCGTTGTGGGTATGAATGCCGAGGTGATCAGCTGGCGCCGCCTTGGCCACATCGCCCACGATCGCCTCGACCTCGTGGGGCAGCGAGCCGCCATTGGTGTCGCAGAGCACGGCCCAACGGGCGCCGGCCTCCAGCGCGGTGTGGACGCAGCGAAGCGCATAATCGCGATTTGCTTTCCAGCCGTCGAAAAAATGCTCGCAATCGAGCATTGCCTCGCGGCCGGAGGCGACCACCGCGCGAATCGACTGGTCGATGCTCTCGAGGTTCTCCTCGTTGGAGCACTGGAGCGCGACCCGAACGTGGTAGTCCCAGGACTTGGCGACGAGGCAGACCGCGTCGGCGTTGGCCTGCAGGATCGCCTGGAAGCCCGGATCGTTCGCCGCCGAGCGCCCTGGCCGCTTGGTCATGCCGAACGCGACCGAGCGGGCCTGGCGATAGCCTGCCGGCGTGGCGAAGAGCTCGGTGTCGGTCGGGTTGGCGCCGGGATAGCCGCCTTCGATGTAGTCGAGCCCGAGCTCGTCGAGCACGCCCGCGATCCGCCGTTTGTCGGCGACCGAGAAGTCGACCCCTTGCGTCTGCGCACCGTCGCGCAGGGTGGTGTCGAAGAGATGGAGGCGGGTGAGGGTCATGGGGTGCTTTTGCCGAGGAGCGGCCCGACAGTGGTCAAGAACCGCTCCATCTCCGATACCAACTCGCGCGCTTCGATGAGCCCAATCGGCTCGCTACCGTAGTCGGATAGCAGCCGAAGGTGCTCCGCCTGGTTGAGCAAGCGCCCGAGCGAGCGATCAAGGCCGCGCTCGACAACAATGTGCTTGCCAAATCGCCGGATGATCGTTGCGTGCGTCTTAGCGACGGCAAGAGCAGGATCAACCGCTTCCAATGCGGCTTTCGCGGCAATGAGCATGGCGTAGTAGCCGCGATTGACCGCTCCGTCGGTATCGCCTGCTTCCAGCAGCAGCCGGGCCGTGCGAGCAAATGTTGTCGCCTTTCCCCAGTAGCCGTTCATGCCGCCTCGCGCAATCGACGTCCTTCCCGGCGCACTGTCTCGATGAAGTGCCGGTTCGCGTGTTTCCCTGGTGTCTCCCAATCCGAGCGCGAGATCGGGATTGCTTGAATGAACAGACCCGTATCCATCAGCGCCCCATAGGCGAGATCGGCAAGCACGACGACCTCGGCCGAAACCCGCCAATCTCCATCGTCCAGGATGATGGCAAGGTCGGCGTCACTTTCGGCATGTTGATCGCCGCGCGCGCGGCTGCCGTACAGCATGATGTCGAAGAGGCGCCGGCCATAATGCTCCCCTACGTCAACGACGAATCGCTCGAGCGCCGCTCGCTGCTCCGGACTCATCCCGCCACCTCCCACGTCGTCACCGCCTCGCCGGTCTTGGGGTCCCTGCTGTCCTTCAGCGTCACTCCGAGCGCGACGATCTCGTCGCGGATGCGATCGGCCTCCTTGAAGCTCTTGGCACGCCGGGCTGCGAGCCGGGCCTCGATCAGCGTGGCGATCCTGGCGGCGTCGATGTCCCTTGCAGCACTGCCGGCCGACAAATCGGCCCGCGTCTGGCCATCCCAGATGCCCAGGAACCGCGCCGACGCGGCGACGCGTGCCAGCCCCATGGCATTGCCGCGACGGGCCGACTTGAACTTGCCATGCAGGATCGACAGCGCTTGCGGCGTGTTGAGGTCGTCCTCCAGCGCGGCCACGAATTCCTCGTCGGGAGTGCCATCGGCTGGCACTCCCGCCAATCCGTCCGCCAGCTCCAGCAGCGTGCCGCGCGCCTGCACCAGCCGCTCGACCGTCCAATCGATCGGCTGGCGGTAGTGGGTCGAGAGCATGGCCAACCGCAGCACCCTGCCATGCCAGGCCTGGCCGCCGAACTTTTTCCCGGACAGCAGCTCGCGGATGGTGATGAAGTTGCCGAGCGATTTCGACATCTTCTCGCCTTCGACCTGCAGGAAGCCATTGTGCATCCAGACCCTGGCCATTTCCTCGCCACCATGGGCCGAGCAGCTCTGCGCCAGCTCGTTCTCGTGATGGGGAAACACGAGGTCGATGCCGCCGCCATGGATGTCGAAGACCTCGCCCAGGTGCTTGCCCGCCATCGCCGAGCACTCGATGTGCCAGCCGGGCCGGCCGTTCGGGGCGATGCCGGCCGGCGAAGGCCAGGACGGCTCGCCGGACTTCGAAGGCTTCCACAGCACGAAATCCATCGGATTGCGCTTGTAGGGCGCGACATCGACGCGGGCACCCGCCAGCATCTCGTCGGTGCTGCGTCCCGAGAGCTTGCCATAGTCGCGCATGGATGGGACGGCGAACAGCACATGGTCCTCCGCGGCATAGGCATGCCCCAGGGCGATCAGGCGCTCGATGATCGCCTTCATCTCCTCGATGTGCTCGGTCGCGCGCGGCTCGACCGTGGGCGGGAGCACGCCGAGTGCCGCGATATCCTGATGGAACTGATTCGCCGTGCGCTCGGTCAGATCGCGAATGGCGAGGCCTTCGTCGGCGGCGCGCTTGTTGATCTTGTCATCGACGTCGGTGATGTTGCGCGCATAGACGACATGCTCGGGGCCGTAGACATGGCGCAGCAGGCGGAACAGGAGGTCGAAGACGATGACGGGCCGCGCGTTGCCGATGTGGGCGAAGTCGTAGACGGTCGGCCCGCACACATACATGCGCACTTTGGCGGAATCGATCGGCTGGAAGACTTCCTTCCGGCGCGTCAGGGTGTTGTAGATCGTCAGCGTCACGTGATGCGCCTCCTCGCAGGGCGGCGGGACGTTCGGTTCAGAGCTCATACGATGAACGACGGCCGCGCCAGCTGATAGCTAGCTCGAAATGCTCATGCGGCAGCCACGAATGGCCGCGGCGGTGGGTGCGGATACCGTCATGGCTGGCACAATGGGCAACGCGGGTGAGGCCGTCAAGGCGATTGTGATGGCTCGGCCACCGAGTGGAACAAGGATCGCCGGCCGGATGGCGGGAGCAACGCGTGCGATCGATCCGATCGAGCCTGGCCAGCCGAGGAAAAGTTTGCGAATTGCCCAGTTGAGATGTCAGGGCAGGAGTCATAGAAGGCTTCGCATCCATCCAAAGAGCGCAAAGCATGGCCCACGCCAACCGCCCCCGCACCTTCGATCCGACTGATAGCGGCGCGCTCGAAGGCTGGCTTGCCCGCCAGATCGGCGCAGACCGGGCGAGGATCACCAAGGCCGAGCTACTTTCGGGCGGTGCGATCGGTGAGAACTGGCGAATCGACCTCGACGTCGCAGGGGGCCGCCGATCCGGCCGCCAAACCTGGGTGCTGAGAACCGACGCGGCAACCCGCATGGCCATGAGCCACGATCGGGCAGACGAATTCGCGTGCATGCGGGCTGCGCACGAAGCGGGTGTCGCGGTTCCAGAACCTATCGCGGTCAGCACGGAACGTGGACTGATCGGTGCGCCGTTCATGATCGTCGGCATGCTCCAGGGCTCCGCGCAGGGTCGCAAGCTCGTTCGCGATCCCGCGCTCGCTGCTTTCGGCGAGGCGCTCGCCGAGCGGCTCGGCGAGGAGTTGGCGAAGCTGCACAGCATACAACCGCCGCGCCGTGATCTCGGCTTTCTGAACGTATCCGATCAATCGCCCGCCCACGCAGCCGTTCGTCAGCTGCGGGCCGACCTCGACAAGTGCTCCGAGCCCAGGCCCGCCCTCGAGTACGCGCTGGCGTGGCTCGACCGGCGATCCCCGCCGGCGGCTGGCCTCGTGCTCGTGCATGGCGATTTCCGCACCGGGAACTACCTGGTCGAGGCCGGGATGCTCACCGGCATCCTCGACTGGGAGTTCGCTCACTGGGGCGACCGGCACGAGGATCTGGGATGGCTGTGCGCGCGCTGCTGGCGTTTCGGCAGCGATCAACTGGAAGCGGGCGGCGTCGGCACGCGAGAGGCCCTGTATCGAGGCTATGAGCGGCAATCGGGGATCACGGTCGAGCGGGCCGCGATGCCCTATTGGGAGGTGCTCGCGGCCGCGCGCTGGGCGGTGGTCGCGCTGCTCCAGGGCGAGCGGCATCTGACCGGCGGCGAGCGCTCGCTCGAATTGCTGCTGACCGGCATGATGGCGCCCGAGATGGAGTGGGATGCGCTCGCGGGGATCGCGGCGATCGAGACCACTGGGATGAAAGGGTCGTCGCGATGACTGAAGCCGTCATGCAACCTGCCGCGCTGCTTTCGATCGCGATCGAGACTTTCCGCAGCGAAATCCTGGCGGCCTTGCCGCCTGACCGGCGCTATGCGGGTGCCATGATCGCCAACGCGCTCGAAGCGGCGCAGCGCGGCCTGGAAGCACCGACCGCGGAGCGGGTCAGGCAATTGCTCGATCCGATCTATGGCGCCGGCCGCGGCAGCATCGCCGGGCTCGCCCGCGATGTTCGCTCCGCCAAGGTGGACGATGTCAGCACCGGAGAATTGCGAGATCTGCTGATCGCCAACCTCCGGCGCGAGCTGATGATACGCAACCCGCGCTTCCTCGCATCGAGGACCGCCTGACCTGCCCCGACGCAGCCCGCGGCGTCGCATCAACTGTCAGTGAATTCTTGCCGACCGGCCCGGGAGGGAGTAGGGTTTCCACGGATCACACGAGGGGATGTCACAAGACAACGATTGGAGCAATTTGGATGTCTCTGAACCTTCACACCGGATGGATCGTCGGAGGCGCAGCCCTCGTTGCGCTCGCTTTGACGGTTCCGGCGACGCTTGCCTTCGCTGTGACGACGACGCCGACCCCCAGCGGCCCGAGCGACGCTGCCCGCGAAGCCTGCAAAAAATATGCGGAAGGCTCGTCAAAGTGGAACAAGTGCATCAAGCGGCACGCCGCCAATTTTCGCGATCAGGATAAGTACTGGGCCGGCGTGGTGATGGCCAAGGCGGGCGGCTACGACGATGCGCTCGACATGCTGAATGGTATCCAAGCCAAAGACGACGCCCGGGTGCTGACCATGATCGGCTACTCGATCCGCAAATCCGGCCGCACCGGGGAAGGCATCGCCTTCTATCACAAGGCACTCGCGCTCGACCCGAACTATGTCGAGGCACGTGAATATCTAGGCGAAGGCTACTTGCAGCAGGGTGCCCTCGACAAGGCCAAGGACCAGCTCGTCGAGATCGCCCTGCGCTGCGGCACGACCTGCGAGACCTACGCCGTGCTCGCCAAGCAGATCAGCGAGTTCGAGGCGCAAGCCAGCAAGGGCTGATCGAAGATCGTTTGCTGACCTGAGCGAGGGGTAGCCGAAGGGCTGCCCCTCCTGGTTTGTGAGCAACTGTCGAGGGCAAGGTTGCATCACTCGAGAATTTCCGACAGACAGGGCGGCCGTGGCAGGCCGGGCTCGCGATCGAGCTCGGCCCGACGCGCAGGGCGCAGGATCGCGGAGACGAATGCATGCCGGCTGCCAGCCTATTTCCCACGCCGCGAGCGCTCGAGGCCTTGCTGTCGGGCGCTCCAGGGCCGGATCATGCGGCCCGCGAGGCAGCAATTGCGCGCCAGGCGCAATTGACGAAGCCCGCCGGGTCGCTGGGGCGGTTGGAAGACCTGGGGGTCTGGCTTTCGGGTTGGCAGGGAACGGCCCGGCCGCGCATCGAGCGTGCCGACATCATCGTCTTTGCCGGCAATCACGGTGTTGTCGCCGAGGGCGTGTCGCCCTTTCCCGCTGCCGTGACGCAGCAGATGGTTGCCAACTTCGAGGCGGGCGGCGCCGCCATCAATGCGCTCGCCCGCGCGTTCGGCCTCGGCCTGCGCGTGGTCCCACTCGAGCTCGACCGGCCGACCGGCAATCTCGCGCGCGAGCCGGCGATGAGCGAGGAGGACTGCCTCGCCGCGCTTCGGATAGGTGCGGCCGCCGTGGACGGTCGGGCCGATGCCTACGTGCTCGGCGAGATGGGCATTGGCAATACGACGGTCGCGGCAGCCCTCGCGGCGGCCGTGCTCGGAGGCAGCGGGGCCGACTGGGCCGGAGCCGGCACCGGCCTCGATCCATCTGGGGTCGCGCAGAAGGCCGGCGTCATCGACCGCGCGCTCGCCCTCCACCGTCCCCATTTCACCAGCGCCTTCGAGATCCTGCGCCGCGTCGGCGGACGCGAGCAGACGGCGATCGCCGGAGCTATCCTGCAGGCGCGGCTGGTGCGGCGCCCCGTCATCCTCGATGGTTTCGTCGTGACCGCCGCGGCGTCGGTGCTGACCCGCTCCCACACTGATGCACTCTCCCATTGCGTCGCCGGCCACGTCTCGGCCGAGCGCGGCCATCGGCGACTGCTCGAGCGGCTCGATCTCGTGCCTTTGCTCGACCTCGGCATGCGGCTCGGCGAAGGCACCGGCGCTGCCATCGCGGTGAGCATCCTGAGGGCGGCAGCGGCGACCCAATCCGGGATGGCGACCTTTGCCGAAGCGGGCGTCAGCGACCGCGAGGATTGAGAGAGGTCGGGTCATGCACTGGCTCGGCAAGCGTGGCATGGAGCTGCTGCTCGCATTCGCGCTGCTGACCCGCCTGCCGCTGCCAGCCCCACCGACGGCATCGGCAACAGCCGTGCGCGGCTCGGTCTGGGCCTATCCAATCGCGGGGCTCGTCGTCGGCATGCTCGCCGCCGGCGCCTTTGGCCTGGCGAGCTGGGCGGGTCTGCCCGCCGCCATGAGCGCCATGCTGACCCTCGCCGCAACGGCAATTCTCACCGGCTGCCTGCACGAGGATGGCCTGGCCGATTGCGCCGATGGTCTGGGTGGGGGACGCACGCCACAACGCAAGCTCGAGATCATGCGCGATAGCCGGATCGGCACCTATGGTGTCGTCGCACTCATGCTCTCGTTCGGGCTGCGCTGGTCGGCGCTGGCCGCACTCGCGCTTCCGGCCTACGCCACGCCGGCGCTGATCGTGACCCATGCGACGGCAAGGGGCCTCGTCCCGGTGTTGCTGCTGGCGCTGCAACCAGCCCGCCGGGACGGGCTTGGTCTTTCGGCCGCTCGCCCGCCGCTGATCTCGTCTGTCGCCGCGATCGTGCTCGCGATCGCGGTCCCGCTCGTGCTGTGGCCGCTCGAAGCAGCACTCCTCGCCATTGCCGCGGCGCTCGGTGTGATGGCGTTGGTGGGCTGGATCGCCGAGCGCCAGATCGGCGGCTTCACGGGCGACGTGCTCGGCGCGGGCGAGCAGATGGCCGAGATCGCGCTGCTTTGTGTCGCGGCTGCGCTGCTGGCGTAAGGTTAAGGCGAGGTTGAGGTCGCGCTCATCGGCGGACAGTGCCAAGGTCCGCATCCGTCGAGGTGTTGCGTGCCGGGGGCGTTGCGTGGTCGGTCGAGCAAAAATGGTCATCGCGGCTGGTCTCGCTTGCCTGGCGATGGCCGCTCTCGCATGGGTCACGCTTTCAGCCGCAGGCAGCATGGAGCCGGCCGGCGAGCTGGTCGTGCGGCGTGGGGTGAAGGCAGAGGTCCGGGCGCTGTTCGCGGCCCGCGACTATGGCGCGCTCGAGGCGATCGCCGGGCGCTATCGCTCTGGCAAGGACCGGACGCCGAGCGGCATCTGGAAGCTCACGCTCTTCTACGGTGCGCTGCATGACGCCATCGCGACGGTGAGGGCCTCCGACCGCGGCGGCTGGCGCGCGCTCGCGGCCGACATGGGCACGTGGCGCAAGCGCTATCCCGCCTCGCCCACGGCCATCGTCGCAGGAGGTCTCCTGCTCAAACGGATGGCCTGGAACCTGCGTCCGACGGGGATCGTGCTCGAGGCTGCACTCAGCACCGATCGCCGATTTCTCGATGGGCTGAGGACCGCGCGACGGTTTCTCGACGCCAACGAGGCGATCGCCGGCAGCGACCCGCATTTCTACGTCGTCTGGGCGAGCCTTGCGGCAGCGCTCGGCGAGGACAACGGCGAGTTCATTTCCCGCCTGCAGCAGGCGGCCGCACGCGAGCCGGGCTACTACCAGCTCTATTTTGCCGCCCTCGACCAGTTTGCGCCAGCCGATGGCCAGTCGGCGAGCGACCAGGCCCAAGCGGTCGAGGCGCTCGCCAACCTCGCGGTCGAGAGGACCCGCACTGCCGAAGGCCACGGCGTCTATGCCCGCATCTACTGGTATGCTTCCACGGCCTTTTGGAAAGACCGGCTGTTCGCGGCCTCCCACCTGGACTGGGCCCGGATGCAGGTTGGCATCGACGACGTGCTCGCACGCTATCCCGATGCCTGGAACCTCAACAATTTCGCACGCCTCGCCTGCCTCAAAGGCGACCGCGGCAAGACTGCCGAGCTGTTCGCCCGCATGCATGGCGAATTGGCGCTGGAGGCTTGGCCGTCGCGCGCCGAGGCCGAGCGTTGCCACGACCTGGCAAATGGCAAGGGCTGATCACACCCACCCGGCGAGCTCGCGCCGGACGATCGATTCGAGCATCGCCATGCCGTGCGGCCCGTCGTTGAGGCAGGGGATGTGGGTGAACGTCTCGCCGCCGGCCTTGTGGAAGATCTCCGCCGAGCCGACCGCGATCTCCTCCAGCGTCTCCAGGCAATCGGCGGCAAACCCGGGATTGAGCACGGCAATGCGCTCGACACCTGAGCGCGCCAGCTCCGCGACGGTCGCATCCGTGTAGGGCTGCAACCATTGCGCGGGCCCGAACCGCGACTGGAACGTCGTGCGCAGCCGCTCAGCCGGCCATCCGAGCGCCTCGCGCAGCAGCCGCGTGGTTTTCATGCAATGGCAGTAATAGGGGTCACCCTTGTCGAAATAGGATTGGGGAATGCCGTGATAGGAGGCGAGCACCACCTCGGGCTCGTGCTTCGCCCCCGCGATCGCCTCACGCACCGAGGCGGCAAGTGCCGCGATGTAGGCTGGATCGTCGTAGTAGGGTGCAACCGTCCTCACCGCCGGCTGCCAGCGCATGGCGGCAAGGGCTTCGAATGCCTTGTCGTTGACGGTCGCAGTGGTACAGGCACAGTACTGGGGATAGAGCGGAAAAATCAGAACCCGATCGCAGCCCGCCTGCATCAGCGCCTGCAATCGCTCTGCAATCGCCGGCTTGCCATAGCGCATGGCCCAGTCGACCGCGATCCGGGTGCCGGGCGGCGCGATCGCCCCGGCGAGATGCTCGGCCTGCGAGCGGGTGAAGGTGCGCAGCGGGCTTTCGTTGCGCTGCTCGTTCCAGATCGACCGATAGAGCTTGCCGGAGCGCCGCGGACGTCGTTGCAGGATGATCAGATTGAGAATCGGCCACCACAGCAGCGGCGAGGTCTCGATCACCCGACGGTCGGACAGAAACTCCTTCAGGTAGCGGCGCATCGACCAGTAGTCGGTGCCATCGGGCGTGCCGAGATTGACGAGCAGGACGCCGATCCGGCCGCTGCTCACTTGCGGGTGCCCGGCGGGGCGATGGCCTCGGTCGGGGTCGTCGATGCTGGCGGCTGCCACTGGTGCTCACTCCCGGATGCGCGTGCCCCGTGCTACGAACAGCGCCACGAATAGACCAGATCGCAGGCGATGACACGCCGCCGCACCCGCACGAGGGACCATGCCGAAGCCGACCAAGTCCGCCGATACGGCCTATGCGACGGCGCTGGAGCGCCACGATACCGCCGGCACCGCGCTCGAGCACATCGGGCGCATCTACGAATCGAGCGCGGAACGGGTGCGCCAGCGTTTCGCCCGCTTTCTCGAGGGCAAGCGCACGGGCGATCCCACGCTCGAAGCCTGCTATCCCTATCTGGGCGTCACCGTCGACACCGACCGCCTCGTCTACGATGCGCGGCCCTCCTGGGGCACGCTCGCCTATCAGGGCAGCTATGGCACCACGCTGACGCGGCCCGACATCTTCGCCGACTACTGGCGTGCCCAGATCGAGCGCCTGATGAGCTATCACGGCGTGCCGGTCGAGGTCGGTATCAGCCGGCGGCGGATGCCGCTGCCGTTCGTGGTCGAGGAGGCAACCGCCAACCTGCGCGTCGAGGACCTGCGTGCGCTGCAGGCTGTGTTCGCGCTGCCCGACCTGTCGCAGATCGACGATGCCGTCGCCAATGGCACCCATCAGGGGGCGCCGGGCATACCCGAGCCGCTCGCGCTCTTTTCCGCTGAGCGCATCGATCTGGCCGTGCAGCGGCTGCACCACTACACCGGCACCCATGCGCGCCATTTCCAGCGCTTCGTGCTCTTCACCAATTACCAGCGCTACGTCGATGCCTTCATCGCACGGGGAGCCGAGGCGCTCGCTGGCAAGGGCAATGAGGGCTACACGGCGTTCGTCGAGCCGGGCGACATCGTCACCTTCGTCGGCGAGCAGCGGCCATCCGACAGCGCCGGCCAACGGTCGCAACCCCAGATGCCCGCCTACCACCTCGTGCGCGAGGACCGGCTCGGCGTCACACTCGTCAACATCGGCGTCGGGCCCTCGAACGCCAAGACCATCACCGACCATCTGGCGGTGCTGCGCCCGCATTGCTGGCTGATGGTCGGTCATTGCGGCGGTCTCCGCCGCTCCCAGCAGCTCGGCGACTACGTGCTGGCGCATGCCTATGTGCGGGAGGACAATGTGCTCGACCGGGACCTGCCATCCTGGGTGCCGGTGCCGCCGATCGCCGAGATCCAGGTGGCACTGCAGGAAGCCGTGCGGCAGGTCACGGGGCTCTCAGGCGACGATCTGAAGACCAGGATGCGGACCGGGACCGTGGTCTCGACCGCCGACCGCAACTGGGAGCTGCGCTACGACGACCTCTACACCCGCTTCAACCAGTCGCGTGCGATCGCGATCGACATGGAAAGCGCGACTATCGCCACCAACGGGTTTCGATTCCGCGTACCCTACGGCACACTGCTGTGCGTCTCCGACAAGCCGCTGCATGGCGAGTTGAAGCTGCGCGGCATGGCGAACGCCTTCTACCAGCAGCGCATCAGCCAGCACCTGACGATCGGGTTGGAGGCTGTCCGCCTGATCCGCGAAGCCGGCATCGAGCGCCTGCATTCGCGCAAGCTGAGGAGCTTCGACGAGCCGGCGTTCCGGTGATGGGGCAAGGAGCGATCGCCGGGATCGATCTTGCCCGTGCGGTGTTTGACTCGTATATTCGCCGCAAAACATGCGGTGAATAGGATTTTCATTCACGAGCACACCAACTGGCCCTCCTTGACCTGGGATATCCGGTCCTTGGCGAGCGTACTTGCGACCGTGCGCCACCGTCAGGGAATGCTGGTCGGGCGCATGGAGGGCCTGGTGCTCGATCTGCGGTCCGAGGCAACCCTCGCGACGTTGACGGCCGACGTCGTCAAATCCTCGGCGATCGAGGGCGATACGCTCGATCCAGACGCGGTGCGTTCATCCATTGCTCGCAAGCTCGGGATCAATCTCGGCGGCACAAGTCCAGCCAATCGCGACGTCGATGGCATGGTGGAGCTCATGCTCGATGCAACCCAGAGTTTTGACCGGCCCCTGACGGAGGTCCGGCTCTTCGATTGGCATGCGGCCTTGTTCCCGACCGGCCGAAGTGGCCTCCGGCGCATCACCGTCGGTGCTTGGCGGACACTCGCCTCCGGCCCGATGCAGGTTGTCTCCGGTCCGCTCGGTCGTGAGCGAGTTCACTTCGAGGCTCCTTCCGCCGATCACCTCGTGCACGAGATGACGAAGTTTCTCGACTGGTTCAATGGCGACACCGGCCTCGATCCGGTGCTCAAGGCGGCATTGGCACATTTGTGGTTCGTGACGATCCATCCCTTTGAGGACGGCAACGGCCGCATCGCGCGTGCGATCACCGACATGGCTCTAGCCCGTGCCGATGGCTCTCCAAACCGGTTCTACAGCATGTCGTCGCAGATTGAGGCGGAGCGCCACGACTATTACCGTCAGCTCGAGATGCAACAGCGGGGCATGCTCGATGTCACCGGGTGGCTCGCTTGGTTCCTCGGCTGCCTCGACCGCGCCCTGACGCAAGCCGAGGACACGGTTGCAACCGTGATCCTGAAGGCTCGGGTTTGGCAGATCGTCAACCAGTGGCCGGTCAACGATCGTCAACGCAACATCATCAACCGGCTGCTCGACGGCTTCGCAGGGCACTTGACCACCGCAAAGTACGCCACGATCGCCAAATGCTCGACCGATACGGCGCTGCGCGACATCCGCGAGCTGTTGGAACGCGGTGTCGTGGTGGCGAACTCGGGCGGTGGACGGAGCACCAGCTACCGCCTCGCTTCCCTCGACGAGCTCACGTCGGCGCGATGAATGGCTGCTGGATCGCCTGGAACACCAGCAAGGCCTCGAGCTTTGCGGCGTGTGCCGCGAGCGCTGGATGATCGACCATCGAAACCAGCCCCGGGTGCGCTTCCCTCAGGAACCGCAGCACGACCGCGACCGCGATGTCGGCGTGGCCGATGCGATCGCCGAGCCAGAACGCATTCGTCCGCTGCGCGCGATCGGTCTCGAGCGCACCGATTGCGCCCTTGATCTGGGTGCTGCAGCGCTCCACCCAGACCGCCGATACGCGCTCGTGCAGCCGCTTCTCGTAGAACAGGCTGACCGCCTTCTCCGCGGCCCCCATCGCCAGCGCGGCCACTCGCATGGCGCGATGACGATCGGGCTCGCCCACCGGGAAGAGCCTGCGCCCGGCCGGCACCAGGCTGTCGATGTAGTCGAGGATATTGTGGCTCTCGGCCAGCACCTCTCCGTCGTCGAGCACCAGTGTCGGTACGCGCACGAGCGGGTTCAGCGGCCGGATCCGCTCGCCGTCGCCGAACACCGACCAGGGCCGGTGCTCGAACGCCAAGCCATAGAGCGTCAGTCCGATGCCGACCCGGCGCACGAATGGCGAATCGTACTGGCCGATCAGGATCATTTCGCTAGCTCCAGCAGGGACGCCACGCGGCCGAACCGTCGGGGTCTCAAACGCCTTCGAACAAGGCCGTCGAGAGATAGCGCTCGGCAAAGCTCGGCGAGAACGTGAGGATGCGCTTGCCTGCCATCTCCGGTCGCTTGGCGACCTCGAGTGCGGCCCAGACATTGGCGCCGGTCGAGATGCCGCCCGGAATGCCGTCGAGCTTGGCGAGCAGTCGCGCCGTCGCGAAGGCTGCGTCGTTATCGACCTTGATCACCTCGTCGATCCGCTCGCGATCGAGCACGGGCGGCACGAAGCCGGCACCGATCCCCTGGATCTTATGCGGACCCGGCTGGCCGCCCGACAGCACCGGGCTGTTGACCGGCTCGACCGCAATCACGCGCATTCCGGGAATGCGTGGCTTCAGCACGCGCGCGCAGCCGGTGATGGTGCCGCCCGTCCCGACGCCCGCGATCAGCGCATCGAGCTTGCCGTCCGTGTCGCGCCAGATCTCCTCCGCGGTGGTGCGGACGTGCACTTCCGGATTGGCCTGGTTGAGGAATTGGCCGACAAGGATCGCCCGGCTGTTCTCAGCGACCAGCTCGTCGGCGCGCGCGATCGCGCCCTTCATGCCCTTCTCGGCCGGCGTCAGCACCAGCTCGGCGCCGAGAAAGCCAAGGATCTTGCGCCGCTCGATCGACATCGATTCCGGCATCACGAGGATCAGCTTGTAGCCGCGTGCCGCCGCGACGAAGGCGAGCGCGATGCCGGTGTTGCCCGAAGTCGGCTCGATCAGCACGGTGCCTGCGCTGATCTTGCCCTCGGCCTCCAAGCTGTCGATCAGCGAGACGCCGATGCGGTCCTTGACCGAGGACAGCGGATTGAAGAACTCGAGCTTCAGCAGCACCTCGGCCTTGGCACCCGCGTCCTTGGCGATGCGGTTGAGGCGCACCACCGGCGTGTTGCCGATCGTCTCCGTGATGTCGCCATAGACCCGGCCGCAGCCCCACTCCTTGGTGCCGTCGAGGGTCTTGATCTTGATTGCGGGATTGACGGCCGAGCCGCCGGCGGGCGTTGCCATGTTGCCTCCGTGGGGTCAAACGCTTGAGAAAATCATTCCATCTGGCGTCATGATAGCAGGCTTGCGCAACAAACGTCGCGCAACAGGATTCCATTCTATCGCGACTTCTTGGAATCCGTTTTGCGTTTCGCCGCAACGGTCCGCGTCCGTTTTCCGGTCGAGCCGAAACCGCCCGCACCCCGTGTCGTCGCCGACAGATCGACCGCTTCGACGATTTTCAACTGCACCACCGGCGCGATCACCAGTTGCGCAATGCGGTCGCCCCGCTCGATGCGCACCTTCTCGCGCCCGAGATTGATGAGCAGCACCATCACCTCGCCGCGATAGTCGCTGTCGATCGTTCCGGGCGCATTGAGCACGGTGAGCCCGTGCTTGGCGGCAAGGCCCGATCGCGGCCGCACCTGCCCTTCGAAACCCCGCGGGATCTCGACCGCGAGCCCCGTCGGCACCAGCTTGAAACGTCCCGGCTTGATCGAGATGCCGGTCTTGGCATCGACCGCCGCCACGAGATCGAGACCGGCAGCCTGCTCCGACTGGTAGGCGGGAAGCTTCAGGCCGGCGGCATGGGCCATGCGCTTCACCTGCATTGCCGGCACACGCGTGCCCGCGCTGCGCGCCTTGGCTTGGCCGCCTTCAGCCAGCTTCATGTTGGCTTGCTGGAGCAGAGAAATGCCGCGACCCGCTGCACGAGCTTGCTTGCGACCTCGCCCTTCGACTGCTTTGGCCATGTCTCCACTCCCTCCGCCGTGACCAGATGCACGGTGTTGTCGTCTCCACCCATCACGCCGGTGCCGGGCGATACGTCGTTCGCCACGATCCAATCGACGCCCTTGGCGGCACGCTTTTTCTTCGCATGCGCGATCACGTTCTCGGTCTCGGCTGCAAATCCGATCACCAATCCCGGCCGGCGCGCACCTGCCGCCGCGATCGTCGCCAGGATATCCGGGTTTTCGATCAGGTCGAGCTTCGGCACGGCCTTACCTGGAGTTTTCTTGAGCTTCTGGTCGGAGGCCGATGCGACCGCCCAATCGGC
>JANNSW010000008.1:0-8710 GCA_031403055.1 Hyphomicrobiaceae bacterium
CCCCGATAGTCCGGTCTCGATCGGGCCGACGAGGCCATGCTCGAGATCGACATAGTGGGGAGTGCTGAGCGCGAGCACCAGATCGAGCCTCGGCTGCGTCGCCCCAGTTGCCGGCACGAAGGTGAGCCGCTGGCGCCCGTCATCGGATCGCAACCAGCGCGGCTCGGCCGCGACGCAGGGACCTGCCGCGAGCGCACGACCATCGGCCGCGCCATAGCGGACCCGACCGGTCGCAAGCGCCTCCATCAGGACCCGCGGCCCCGATTTGTCAGCAGACAGCACGATATCTGGCACCGACCGCATATCGGCACGCCTCGGCCACACCAGGCTGCGCAGCACATCGACATCGGATTCCGTCACATAACATGCCGCCTGAATGTTCGTGCGGGCCACATTCTCGGGATCGTAGGGCTTCTCCTCGGCGATGCGGCCGTCCTTGAGCAGCCGGATGGACACCGGCCGCAGCCGCACCTTTGCGCTCGCCTGTGGATCGCACGTGTTGCGGTGGTTGAGGACGTAGAGGAGCGCACGCAGCGCCTTGTCGGGCTTGCGACTGCTCTCGGCCGCCGTGCCGGCGCGCGCGAGACGGTCGAGCCAGCTCGACACGACAGGAGAGAGCTCGAGGGCCACCGGCTCGCGGCCGGCGGCCGCAACGGCGGGAGCCTGACTGACTGGCGCACTCCCCGCTGCCTCCTCGATCTGATGTAGCAGCACGGCCGCCACGTGCTTGCAATTCTGCCCCATCCGGCAGGAGCAATAGCCGCTGATCCGCGTGCCCTTCGGATCGAGCGCGATCGAGATGATCTGGCTGTAGGGCCTGGGCCGCCCACCGGCGACCGAGCCCGAGATCGTTGCGCCGTCCTTCGACACGCTGAGCTGGCGGACCCGCCCGCTCCGGTGATACTCCCGGCCGCGTTGCAGTGTCTCGTCCGAGAAGGCCCGCGACAGGTCCTCATGCGAGTAGAGTGTGATCAAGGCGAGCTCCGCTGATCCCTGCGCCGCGTCGGGCGCGAATCGATGTCTGCCCCGAGGCTAGTGGCCCGGACGAGTGGGCGGAAGAACCGACTGGAAGCTATGAACCGGGAACTTTCCCGCGCGAGCTCGCAGCGGCACGGCTCTCACGGCGTTCGCGAGACCATGCCGCCTGGGTGACGCTCGAGGCGGCCGGCGAGGTCGAGCTCGACCAGCACGATCCGCACCACTCGAATGTCGAGGCCGGTCGCGCGTGCGATCTCGTCGATCTCGGTCGGGTGCAGCCCCAGCGCTTCCACCACGCGCTCGCGGTCGGTCTCGGGGATGCGCAGCTCGACAGGCGGAACGTCCTCGCCTGCCGGCTCAGCCGCGGTCATCGGCAAGGCGACGGCGCCCAGGATCGGCTCCAGCACTGAGATCACGTCGCCGGCTTCGGTCACGAGCGTCGCGCCTTCCTTCAGCAACGCGTTGGTGCCTTCCGCACGCGGATCGAGTGGGTTGCCTGGCACGGCCATCACCTCACGACCCTGCTCGAGGGCGAAGCGCGCCGTGATGCGGGACCCTGAGCGCTTGGCCGCCTCCACCACCAGCACGGCGAGCGCCATGCCCGAGACGAGGCGGTTGCGGCGCGGAAAATCCTGGCCGCGTGGCTCGAAACCCGGAGGGCTTTCGGCAACCAGCAGCCCGCTCTCGCCGATCGCGGCCTGCAGCCGGGCATGCTCGGGCGGATAGACGATGTCGATGCCGCCAGCGAGCACAGCGACAGTGCCACTGGCGAGCGCGGCCTCGTGGGCTGCCGCGTCGATGCCGCGCGCGAGCCCCGAGACGATCACGAGGCCCTCCGCGCCGAGCGCGGCGGCAAGCGTGCGGGTGATCTTGCGGCCGGCCGCCGAAGCGTCGCGCGCGCCAACGATCGCCAGCATCGGCCGCTCGGCGATGGCAAGCTGGCCCTTGACATAGATGAGCGGGGGTGGCGCCTCGATGCGCGCGAGCAGGCGGGGATAGCCGGGCTCCTCCAACGCGACGAGCCTCGCGCCAGCCTTGGCGGCCAGCTCGAGCTCGCGCTGCGCCTGGGGCCGCGAGCAGATCCTGACCGACTGGCCCTTTCCGCCGCGACGCGCCAGCTCCGGCAGCGCGGCGAGCGCAGCCTCCGCACCGCCGCAATGATTGAGCAGCTCGCGGAACGTGACTGGTCCCACATTCGGTGTGCGAATGAGGCGCAACCAGGCGATGCGCTGCTCGTCCGACAGGATGCGACGGGGCTCGCAGGCAAGCGGGAGGCGCAGCGCCATGGCCTAGGCCTTCTCGCCGATACGCGGCTCGGTGCCTGCAAGCAGTCGCGCGATGTTGGCGCTGTGCTTCCAGTAGATCAACGCCACCATGATTGCGCCGATGACAGCCATTGCCCAATCGCCGAACCAGAGCAGTGCAAAGGGCGCCGCGAGGCTTGCAAGCAGTGCCGCAAGCGAGGAGGTGCGGGTGACCGCCGCCGTCAGCAGCCAGACGCCACAGAAGGCGAGCGCCGCCGGCCAGGCGAGCCCGGCGAGCACGCCGATGAAGGTGGCAACCCCCTTGCCGCCCTTGAAGCCGAGCCAGACCGGAAAGAGATGCCCCAGGAAGGCGGCGAGCCCGGCACAGAGCGCTGAGGTCGGACCGAACGCGACGCCGGCCAGCGCGACGGCGACGGTGCCCTTCAGCATGTCGAGCGCCAGCGTCAGCGCCGCCAGACCCTTGTGGCCGGTGCGCAGGACGTTGGTCGCCCCGATGTTGCCCGAGCCGATCGCGCGGATGTCGCCGAGCCCCGCCGCCCGCGTCACGACCAGGCCGAAGGGTATCGACCCAAGGAGATAGCCGAACAGCATCGGCAGCAGGACGAAGTTGAGGAGGAAGGAAAGATCGGGCATCCAATCAGCCTCGGCAGCAGCGGCTTATGCTCGCTCCACAATACATCACCCTTCCTCGGTCCGCCGCAAGCTCCGAGGCGGGTCGACGCCCGGCTCCTACCCGGAGGCACGAGCTCCACTACCAAAGCCGTCCTGCCCGCGTCACGGCGAGGCCGTGGTCCGCACGGAAGGCGGGCAACCAGCCAATGCTCCACACGACATCAGCGGCTTGTCCGGATTCCCGCCTGCGCGGGAAAGACGGAGCTCTTGGTGGGCTGGCGTTGCCTCATGCCGGTTGAGCGTAGGGATAGACCGTCTGGCCCGCGACGATCGTGCGCTTCACGACACCCTGCATCCGCGCCTCGTCGAAGCAGGTGTTCTTGGAGCGGGAATGGAGTTTCGACTTGTCGACCATCCACGGCGCGTCGAGATCGACGACGATGAGGTCGGCGGGGGCACCCTGCCGCAGGCGTCCGCCCGGCAAGCCGAGCAGGCGCGCGGGCTTGCAGGTCATCGCGCGCAGCAGCGTCGCGAGCGCCACGTCGCCCCCATGATGGAGGCGAAGCGCGGCCGCCAGCAGCGTCTCGAGCCCGATCGCCCCTTGGGCGGCTTCCGCGAACGGCCGGCGCTTGCCGTCGGTGCCTTGGGGATCATGGCTCGAGACGATCACGTCGATGGTGCCGTCGGCGAGGCCTTCGACCATGGCGCGGCGGTCCTCCTCGCGACGCAACGGCGGGCGCAGCTTGAAGAAGGTGCGATAGGAGCCGATGTCGTTCTCGTTCAGCGTCAGGTGGTTGATCGAGACGCCCGCCGTCACCGGCAGCTTGCGCTGCTTGGCCGCCCGGATCGCATCGAGTGCGCCGCGGCACGAGATCAGCGCCGCGTGATAGCGCCCCCCCGTCAGCTCGACCAGGCGGATGTCGCGCTCGAGCACGATCACCTCGGCCGCGGTCGGAATCCCGCGCAAGCCGAGCCGTGCCGAGACCTCGCCCTCGTTCATCACGCCGGTATCGGCCAGATCCTCGTCCTCGGTCTGATGCACGACGAGGGCGCCGAAATCCTTGGCATAGGAGAGGGCGCGCCGCATCACGCGGGCACGCGGCACGCTGGTACGCCCGTTCGAGAAGGCGATCGCGCCCGCGCCCTTCAGGAGGCCGATCTCGGCCATCTCCTCGCCTTTCAAGCCCTTGGTCAGCGCCGCCATGGCATGGACACGGACGATCGCCGTGTCGCGCGCGCGGCGCAGCACGAAGTCGACCAGTGCCATGTCGTCGAGCACCGGCTCGGTCGCGGGACTGACGACCATGGTGGTGACGCCGCCGGCCGCCGCCGCCCGGCTGGCGGAAGCGAGTGTCTCGCGGTGCTCGAGGCCGGGCTCGCCGGTGTGGACCAGCATGTCGACGAGGCCGGGACAGACGAGCAGGTTCTCGCAATTGACGACTTGCGAGCCCTTGGGCGCGTTGCGCCGCAGATGCGCTCCGATGTCGGCGATGAGGCCGCCCTCGATCAGCAGCCCGCCCGCCTCGTCGCGCTCGGTCTCGGGATCGAGCAGGCGCGCATTGATGAGGGCGATCGGGGGATTGGGAATGGTCATGGCTGCCACTCGGCCAGATTGAGCAACCTCTTCATCGAGCGCCTGTCGGCGCCACCATTCCCCCCAAAGGAGAGCAACGCATGCGGCACGGCCCCGGTGCAGCTGCCCCCACTCCTGTCTCGCCGGCAGCGAGGCTGCGGCTCGACGCGAGCGGGTTGGGGTGAGCGGTTTCTCCACGCGGCGGCGACAACGCGGCATCGGCCTCCGCCCGGCGGGCTGCCGGGCTCAGTCCAACCTGCGGACCCCGCTGCAGTGGACGTCGAGCGTTCCCTCATGCATCCCTCACCAGGATCGAATCCTTGGCATCCCAGCCGATCGTGACCTCGTCGTCGCGGCGGCCCGCATAGGCCTGCTGGCGCAGCTTCTCGACCAGGAACACGCGCTCGCCGACCCGTACCTGATACTGGATCCGGCTGCCGAGCGCATACTCGTTGTAGAGCCGGCCGCTCAGCGCGTTCTCCGCTTCGCCCGCGCTCGCGAGGAAACGCATGAACTCGGGGCGGATCACGAGATGGCCCTGGGCGATCGCGTTGCCAGCCGCGGGTGCGCTGAACGAGACGTCGAGGCCGGGTGAGTCGAGCCGGCCATCGGCGCGGCGCTGGACCGGCAGCACGTTGACATCGCCGATGAACTCGGAGACGAAGCGCGAGTTGGGCGCGGAATAGATCTCGTTGGGAGTGCCGACCTGCACCAGCTGGCCCGCTCGCATCACCCCGATCCGGTCGCTCATCACCATCGCCTCCTCCAGGCTGTGGGTGATATAGACGAAGGTCTTGCCGGTCTCGCGATGGATGTCCTTCAGCTCCTTCTCGAGAGTTTTTCTGAGCTTATAGTCGATTGCCGACAGTGGCTCGTCGAAGAACAGGATCTCCGGGTCGTAGGCGAGCGCACGGGCGAGTGCCACCCGCTGGCGCTCGCCCCCTGAGCATTTCAGCACGTTCTTGGCATAGTGATCCTCGGGCAGGCGGAGCAGGCGGAGCAGCTCGAGCGCGCGACGCTTGCGCGTTTGCGGGTCGATGCCCTTGATCTTCAGGGCGAACTCGATGTTCTCCCCGACAGTCCGGTGGGGAAACAGCGCGAGCGACTGGAACACCATGCAGGTCGGGCGCTTGTTGGCTGGCATATCGTTGATGCGTTGGCCCCGCAACAGGATGTCGCCCGAGGATGGCGCCTCCATGCCCGCCAGCATGCGGATCAAGGTCGTCTTGCCCGAGCCCGACGGGCCGACGATGGTAAAGAACTCGCCGTCCGCGATCGAGAGGTCGATCGCGTCGACGGCCCGGAACGCGCCGAAAGCCTTGCTGAGGGCATCGAGCTTGAGGATGGGGGCAGGGGTGGAGGTCACGCTCGGGGGGCCTCATCGCATGGGAACCACGACATTCGCACGGCTTGGGGCGACCGGCGGCCGCCCCACTTTCGTCGTGCCTCTAGTGTTCTGACTCATTCATTTAGTACCCTAAATGAATGGCCAGCCCACTAGCCAACTCTTTGTTTGTGTTCCGTCTTTCCATTCATTGATCCAGCTTCACCGGAATCGAATGAATGGGCCGGAACACTAGCCCTTCTTGGCGTTGTTCCAGGCGTCGAGCAGCTTGTCGTAGTCGGGCACGATGTCGTACTCGACCGAGCCCGCCATCTCCTCATCCAGACTGTCCCACTGGATCGCGTCCAACTCGTCCTTGTTGAAAAGCTTGAAGCAGTCTGGATTGCCCATCTGCGCGACGGGATTGAACGTGCCTTCGGCAAAGGCGACCGTGTGGGCGACATCGGGCGCCTGCACGTATTCCAGGAAGTCGGTGGCGAGCGGCGAGCCGTTCGGATTGTTGACGACCGAGGTCACCTCGATCCAGGCGACGCCACCCTTGCCGCCCGCGAACGGTCCCTTCTTGGGCGTGATGCCGCGCAGGTTCTTGTGGCCGTCGGCGCGGGCGGGTGAGACCGAGTAGGTGCCGCCCGTCAGGTAGAAGTCGATCTCGCCCGAGATCAGCGCCTGATTGTTGGTCGCAATGTCGCCGACGAGCTTCTTGCCGGCGAACACGCGCTTGGCGGTCTCGGTGAACCTCGTCACCTCCTCGTCAGTGTGGATCCGGAAGGGATCGAAACCCGAGATCGCGCAGATGTTGAAGACGTTCCAGTCGTCGGATTCGAGGATGCCGTACTTGCCGGCCATCGACGCGTCGTTCCACAGGTTCCAGCCCTGGTCCTCCGCGGTCGCACGGCTGATCTTGTCGGTGTTGACGACGAAGGAATAGGGCCCGAAGCGCTGGCACATGCCGATCAGCTCGCTGCCCGTCTCGTCCATCGCCCATTTGTAGGGCGGTTTGAACGCCGGCATCATCTTGTCGAAATAGGGCTCCATGGCGGCGCGATCGAGCGGCCGGATCAGCTTCTCGGGCAGCATGATCTTGCGCGCCCAGGGGTTGTTGACGTTGATCAGGTCCCAGACGTTGATCTCGCCAGCGCGCAGGCGGTTGATCATGGTCGGGTCGTTGGTCAGGCTCTCGGCCTTCACCGTCGCGCCCTTGCCCGAGCGGAACGGGTCGAGCACCTGGGGTGAGTTGTAGCCCTCCCAGCACAGGATGTTCAGCTCCTTGTCGCGCGCTGCGTGTGCCTGCCGGCTGAAGCCGAGGCCGACGCTACCTGTTGCAGCCAATGCAGCGGCCATGGCGGTCGACTGCTGCATGAAATTGCGGCGTGAGATCGTGCTTTTCACGAGCGTTTCTCCCTGAGTTTCGACGCTGTTTCTTCCAATCTCCGACCTGGGGCGGAGGCGATCGCATGAAGCGCGAGTGTGCTTTGCCCGAGGCGGGCTTGCAAGGCCCCTCGTCGCACCGCCCCTCGTCGCACCGATTGTCAGCTGCGCGCGGGGCGACGTTCTTGACGCGACGCGACGGCCACCCGACAATCGGATGACAGGCGATGTGGCGGGGGAGGGAGAACGGCATGTGGCGCGAGATGGAGCCCGATCAGCGCATCGAGGTGCGCATCCCAGGGGGATACAAGGTCGTCGCCTACTCGTTCGGGCAGGGCGAGGAGACGGTGCTGTGCGTGAACGGCGGACCGGGTCTCCCATGCGACTATCTGCGCGAAGCCCATTCCTGCCTCGTCGACGATGGCTTTCGGGTGGTCGCCTTCGACCAGCTCGGCTGCGGGCAGGCGGATCGGCCGAGCGACCCCGCGCTCTGGCGGATCGAGCGCTATGTCGAGGAGACCGAGACCGTGCGGCAGGCGCTCGGCCTGGGCCGCGTTCATCTGCTGGGCCATTCGTGGGGCGGCTGGCTCTCGATCGAGTATGCGCTCACCTACCCCGAGGCGCTGCGGACGCTCATTCTCTCGAGCACCGTCGCCGATATCCCCCACCTCGCGAGCGAGCTCGACGTGCTGCGCTCAGCACTCGGCCACGAGACGGTCGCGATGATGAAGCGGCACGAGGCCGAGGGCAGCTTCACGCACCCTGAGTATCTGGGCGCAATCGCCATTCTCAACTACCGCCACGTCTGCCGGCTGATGGCGGCCCCGGCTCCGGTCGTGCGCTCGCTCGGCGATTGGAACATGGGTCCCTACATGGAGATGCAGGGGCCCAACGAGTTCCTCTACATCGGCAACCTGAAGGACTGGAGCCGCCTTGCCGACCTGGCGCGGATCGAGGTGGCGACCCTCATCACGCTCGGCCACTACGACGAGCAGACGCCGGCATGTGCCATGCGCATGAAGCACAAGCTCCGCGACGCCACGCTCCACGTCTTCCCGAATTCGAGCCACCTGCCCTTCTACGAGGATCCGCAGCTCTACTATCCCGCGCTGAAGGCTTTTCTCGCGCGGCATCGGGGACGATAGGGGAGCGGACGGCCGGCAGCCCGATCGATCCCGGCTCTTTGTCTGGCAACGTCACGGGCGGCGATGGTAGCATCACGGTCGATGCGATCGTGGCCGGACCAGGGAGAGGGAAATGGCGAGTGCAGACTATAGCGTCCGCGACGGGATCGCGATCGTCACGATCGACAACCCGCCGGTCAATGCCATGACGGTCGGAGTGCCGCGCGCCGTTTGCGAGGCGGTCGAGCGGGCGGGTCGCGAGCCCGATATCGTCGCGATCGTCATCCGCGGCGGCGGCTCGGGCACGATCGCCGGCGCCGACATCAGGATGTTCGGCAAGCCGTGGCCTGCCGGCGAGCCCTCGCTCCGGGACATCATCACGACCGTCGAGCGCAGCCCGAAGCCGGTCGCGGCCCTGATCCGCGGTCAATGCCTCGGCGGCGGG
>JANNSW010000009.1:0-1615 GCA_031403055.1 Hyphomicrobiaceae bacterium
CAACACCCAGGTCAACGTGATGACGCATGCGGTGAAGGCGCGGCGCGAGCGCGGCGCCAAGATCGTGGCAGTCGATGTCTATCGCAACGGCACCGTCGAGCAGGCCGATATGGCGATGATCCTGCGGCCCGGCACGGACGCGGCGCTCGCCTGCGCGGTGATGCACGTGCTGTTCCGCGACGGCCATGCCGATCGCGAGTACCTGGCGAAATATGCCGATGCTCCCGCCGAGCTCGAAGCCCATCTGCGGTCGCGCGGACCCGACTGGGCGAGCCCGATCACCGGGCTTGCGGTCGCCGAGATCGAGGCCTTCGCCAAGCTGATCGGGGAGCGCAAGCGCGCCTTCTTCCGGCTCGGCTTCGGCTTCACCCGCTCGCGCAACGGCGCCGTCAACATGCATGCGGCGAGCTGCATTCCCGTCGTCAGCGGCGCCTGGCAAAACGAGGGCGGCGGCGCGCTGCATTCCCAGGGCGGGCTCTACCACTGGAACAAGGCGTTGATCGAGGCGAGCGAGCACAGGGACGCTTCGATCCGTGCGATCGATATGTCGCGGATCGGGCCAGCACTGACGGGCGACCCTTACGATCTCGCGGGCGGGCCGCCGGTCAAGGCGATGATCATCCAGAGCACCAACCCGATGGCGGTCGCGCCCGAGCAGAGGAAGGTGCGCGCGGGCTTTGCGCGTGAGGACCTGTTCGTTGCCGTGCACGAGCATTTCATGACCGAGACGGCGCGGATGGCCGACATCGTGCTGCCCGCGACCATGTTCCTCGAGCACGACGACATCTATCAGGCCTCGGGCCACTCGACGATCCAGTTCGGGGGCAAGCTCGTCGAGGCGCCGGGCGAATGCCGCTCGAACCATGACGTGATCTGTGCGCTTGCCAGGCGGCTCGGCGCCGAGCATCCGGGCTTCCAGATGAGCGCGCGCGAGCTGATCGACGCGACCTTGCAGGCGTCGGGCTGGTGCAGCCTCGCCGAGCTCGAGCGGAAGCCGCACGGCCACGATCTCGACGTGCATCCCGACTTCGAATCGGCGCATTATCTGAATGGCTTCAACTGGCCCGACAAGAGGTTCCGCTTCAAGCCGCAATGGACGAAGGTCCCCTCGCGCAACGAGGGCGTGGTCGGCCCGGCTGGCGAGATGCCGTCGCTGCCGGACCACTGGGAGATCACGGAGCAGCCTGACGCCGAGCACCCGTTCCGGCTCGCCACCTCGCCCGCGCGCGCCTATCTCAACTCCAGCTTCGGGGAGACCAAATCTTCCAACGAGAAGCACGGGAGCCCGGAGGCGATGATGCATCCCGACGACCTCGCCCGCCTCGGCATCGCCAACGGCCAGCGCGTCGTCGTCGGCAACCAACGCGGCGAGATCCGCCTGCGGGCAAAGCCCTTCGCGGGGCTCCGCCCCGGCGTCGTCGTGATCGAGAGCATCCCGCCGAACGCCCATTTCGAAGGCGGCGAGGGCGTGAACACGCTCACCAGCGCCGACCAGGGCGCCCCCTATGGCGGCGCCGTGTTTCACGACACGCGGGTGTGGGTCAGGGCTGGTTGAGGGTGGTCGGACCGAGGCCGGCCGTTCGCTGGCCGTAGTCCGCCGGGGCATGCCGGGCCT
>JANNSW010000010.1:0-9060 GCA_031403055.1 Hyphomicrobiaceae bacterium
GTGCTGGCCGAGGTGTTGCCGGCGCGACTGGCGCAGGCGCTGGCGGCAGCACACCTGCCGGAGGCTGCCCTCGCCGACATTCCCGATCGCTCGCTCGCCGAATGCGCCGCCCGGCTGAAGGGCTGGGCGTTCCGGCCGGAGTGCACGGAAGGCTATGCCAAGGCCGAGGTGACCGTCGGGGGCATCGATACGCGCGAGCTGTCGTCGCGAACGATGGCGGCGCGTGCCGTCCCCGGCCTCTATGCGATCGGGGAAGCCGTCGACGTCACCGGCTGGCTCGGCGGCTACAATTTCCAATGGGCGTGGTCGAGCGGCTGGGCAGCCGGACAGGCGATCTGAGGGCGGATCGCCGTTCTGGCTTGGTGGCGGGGATAGGTTTGGCCTATGGAAGGCGCGCGAGGCCCTCCTGCTCGAGATCGACACGCATGACCGCCACCCCGAAAGCCTACCGCTATCTCGACCTGATCACTGCCGCCTTCGTGACGGTGCTGGTGTGCTCCAGTCTGATCGGGCCGGCCAAGATCACCGAGGTGACCCTGCCGGGCCTCGGCACGGTCGCGTTCTCGGCGGCGGTGCTGTTCTTCCCGCTCTCCTACGTCTTCGGCGACATCCTGACCGAGGTCTATGGCTACGCGCGTGCGCGCCGCGTCATCTGGGCGGGGTTTGCAGGATTGGTGTTCGCGGCGGCCATGAGTGCGATGATGCTGGCGCTGCCGTCGGCCTCGTTCTGGGATCAGCAGGGGGCCTACGAGACCGTGTTTGGCAATACCTGGCGGATCGTGCTGGCCTCGATCACGGCCTACCTGTGCGGCGAGCTCGTCAACTCGTTCGTGCTCGCCAAGCTGAAGGTCTGGCAACAGGGCCGCCATCTCTGGAGCCGTACCATCGGCTCGACGGTCGTCGGGCAGGCGGTCGATTCGGCGATCTTCTTCCCGGTCGCCTTCTGGAATTCCGGCATCGTCCCCAACGAGGCGATCCTGGGGATCGCACTGACGGAATACGTCTTCAAGGTGGCGATCGAGACGGGTTTGACGCCATGGACCTACGCGGTGGTGGGCGCCCTGAAGCGGTCCGAGCAGGAGGACTTCTACGACCGCGAGACGGATTTTTCCCCGTTCAAGGTGGAAGCCTAATGGCGCGGCTAGACGGATTTATGCTTCGTCGCGCTGGCGCGATGAATGCCTCACGTGTTGCACGATAATTTCGGCATCCTCGACACGGTAGAAGATCAGGTAGGGATAGGTGACGACCGGCACCATGCGCACCGCTTCGATTTCGGTTGGCGCACCGCTCTCGGGGAATATCTCGAGGCGCCGCAACTTGCGGATGATCTCCTGCATGACCTTGCGAGCCGCTTCGGGATGCTGGACCAACAGGTAGTCACGGATGGCGAGGAGATCGGCCCTGGCCCGCGGTGCGATCCGCAGCTTCACCTCTCGAGCTCGTGAAAGAGCGCCGCAACCTCGTCGTCCGTCAGCAGCTCGCCGCGCTCGATCTGGGCGTCGGCTTCGGCGATTGCTGCCCGCTCCTCGTCATCGAGCCCGTATAGCCCGAGGGGGTCGAGGCCGATAATGTGCCGCGCAATGCGATTCTGCACCGCGGCCGGCAGCTTGCTCACGCGGTCGACGGCCTCTCGCAGCAACGGGCTCATCTCTCCCATCGTCGATTCTCCCTTGCGAATCTCTCGACCGCCTGCGGCGAGATAGACTTGGCTCACTGTAATTGCAACGTTCCCACGAGGGCGAATGACCGCTACCAACGTCGCAAGATTACCCCGGCCGCGACAGGCTGAGCAAGCAAGATCGGACACAACATGACCGCCATCATCGACATCATCGGCCGGGAAATCCTCGATTCGCGCGGCAATCCGACGGTCGAGGTCGATGTGCACCTGGAGGACGGATCGAAGGGGCGTGCGGCGGTGCCGTCGGGTGCCTCGACCGGCGCGCATGAGGCCAGCGAGCTGCGCGATGGCGACAAGAAGCGCTATCTCGGCAAGGGCGTTTTGAAGGCGGTTGATGCGGTCAACGGCGAGATCTTCGACAGCCTCGCCGGCATGGAGGCCGAGGAGCAGCGCCGCATCGACCACGTGTTGATCGCGCTCGATGGCACGGCGAACAAGGCGCGGCTGGGCGCCAACGCGATCCTGGGCGTGTCGCTCGCCGTCGCCAAGGCCGCGGCCGTTGCCTCGGGACTGCCGCTCTGGCGCTATGTGGGCGGGGCGTCCGCGCGGGTGCTGCCGGTCCCCATGATGAACATCATCAATGGCGGGGCGCATGCCGACAACGGGATCGACATCCAGGAGTTCATGGTGATGCCGGTCGGGGCGCCGACTTGCGCGGACGCGATCCGGATCGGCGCGGAGATCTTCCATACGCTGAAAAAAGCGCTGAAGGATGCCGGCCACAATACCGCCGTGGGCGACGAGGGCGGCTTTGCTCCCAACCTCAAATCGGCCGAGGAGGCGCTCGCCTTCATCGTCAAATCGATCGAGAAGGCGGGCTACAAGCCGGGCGAGGATGTGGTGCTCGCGCTCGACTGCGCGGCGACCGAGTTCTTCAAGAAGGGTAAGTACCACCTCGAGGGCGAGGGCAAGACCCTCGACAGCGCGGGAATGGTCAAGTATCTCGCCGGCCTCGTGAAGAGGTTCCCGATCGTGTCGATCGAGGACGGCATGTCGGAAGATGACTGGGAGGGCTGGAAGGCGCTCACGTCCGAGCTCGGAGGGCGCTGCCAATTGGTCGGCGACGACCTCTTCGTCACCAATACCAAGCGCCTCGGCGAGGGCATCGGCAAAGGCATCGCCAACGCGATCCTCGTCAAGGTCAACCAGATCGGCTCCCTCTCCGAGACGCTCGACGCCGTCGACATGGCCCACCGCGCCGCCTACCGGGTCGTCATGTCCCACCGCTCGGGCGAGACCGAGGACGCGACCATTGCCGATCTGGCGGTCGCGACCAATTGCGGACAGATCAAGACCGGCTCGCTGTCGCGCTCCGACCGGCTGGCCAAGTACAACCAGCTGATCCGCATCGAGGAGGAGCTCGGCGACATGGCCGAGTATGCGGGGCCGGAAGCGCTGAAGCGGGGAGCTGGGGTTTGAGGCAGCCGGAGTAAGGAGCGCGGCCCCTCAACTCCCCTCCACGTCGAGCGGCTTCGTCCCCGCGGGCTTGCCGTCGCCGTCGAAGGCGAGTTTTTCGACTTTGGCTTCGGCCTGTTTCAGCTGGCCGACATGATCTTGTCGCGCGCAGCGCTCGCCAGGAACGCCGACCGGGTCAGCCCACGGCGCTTGGCCTCGGCGTCGATCGACTCCAGCAACCCCGCGTCGATCGAGATGTTCGCCGTTACGGAACGCGCCTTGTCGAGAAGCAATGGGACCATGACGGCGACCTCGGTCGACACGTTGAACTCCGAATCCGGATCGCCAGCAACCTCTTGAATCGAACGCGCATGCTTCAGCGGGACGCCGCGCATGGCGTAGCGCTGTGCGACCTCGCGCAATGCGCTGATCGCATCCGCCAACGCCTGATCCGGGCTGTCGCCTCCGCCGTGGCAGCCGGCCACATCAGGGATACGGATCGACCAGACATCGCCGTCCCCCTCCAGAATCCCGACGTATTGTGTCAAGGCCACCTCCCTACATCCAGCCGGCCGCCTTGGCGATCGAGCGCGGCCCCCCTTCGACAGGCGCTCACCTCCACCCCCTCAACTCCCCTCCACATCGAGCGGCGTCGTCCCCGCGGGCTTGCCTTCGCCGTCGAAGGCGAGTTTTTCGACTTTGGCTTCGGCCTGTTTCAGCACGCGGTCGCAATGGGCGCGCAGAGCCTCTCCCCGCTCGTAGAAGGTGATCGATTCCTCCAGCGCCACGTCTCCCCGCTCCAGCCGGCCGACAATTGTCTCCAGCTCCTTCAGCGCCTGCTCGAACGTCAATTCCCTGATGTCCATGTTTTTCGCCGTCTTCGACATTGGCGCTCCGCTCCTCAGGCCCCGGCTGCCATCAGCACGCGCACATGCTCGGCCGCCGAACGGGCCAACCCGCCCAGATCATAGCCGCCCTCGAGCATCGAGACGACACGGCCTTTGCAGTGCCGGCCGGCGATCTCCACAAGCTTCTCGGTGATCCAGCGGAAATCGGCTTCGATGAGCTCGAGGCCGCCGAGCGGATCGTCATGATGGGCATCGAATCCGGCCGAGATGACGAGCAGGTCGGGTGAGAAATTGCGCAGGGCCGGCAGGATGCGGGTCTCGCAGGCCTGCTTGAACAGGCGCCCACCGTCGCCCGAGCGCAGTGGCGCATTGCAGATGTTGCCGGCGCCCGTCTCGGAAACGGCGCCCGTCCCCGGATAGAGCGGCATCTGATGCGTCGAGCCGTAGAACAGATCCCTGTCCGCCCAGAAGATCTCCTGGGTGCCGTTGCCGTGGTGAACATCGAAGTCGATGACGGCGACACGCTCAGCGCCGTAGGCGACGCGGGCATATTTGGCGGCGATCGCGGCGTTGGAGAAGAAGCAAAAACCCATCGCCCGCCGGCTCTCGGCATGATGCCCCGGCGGGCGGGTGGCGCAAAAGGCGTTGTGCGCGCGTCCCGACATCACGGCATCGACCGCCGCGATCCCGGCTCCCACCGAGCGCAGCGCGGCCTCCCAGGTGCCTGGCCCCATCACGGTGTCGGCATCGATCGCGGTGAGCTCGCGGTCATCGCCGGGTGCTGCTTCGTGCAGCATCTCGATGTAGTCGCGCGGATGGGCGAATTCGAGCAGGCCGAGGTCCGCGATCGGCGCCTCATGGCGGACGAGCGTGCCGAACTCGGGTGCCGCCAGCTCGCGTTCGATCGCGCGCAGGCGGTCGGGGCGCTCCGGGTGCCCCAGACCCATGTCGTGGCGCAGGCAGGCCGGGTGCGAGAGCAGGAGCGTCGTCATGGCAAGGGCTCGTCGTTGCGGAGCGGATGGTGCTGGCCGGGGCCAGATCCCTCCCTTGTGGCCCCACCAGCGACACGAGGCAAGGCGGGGCGGGGATTGCAAATGCAGCGAGGGCCGGACGCGGCCGACCCTCGTTCGATTCCGGGGCGCTCGAGTTGGGCTCGCTCACGAGCAGTGCTTCTTGCGCTCCGCCTGCTTGATATAGTTGACGGTCTGCTGCTCGGAGGAGCTGAGCTTGCCGTAGGGCGCAAAGCACGCCCTGCCGAATACCTTGATGGCACGCTTGGTCTCGAAGCAGTGGCCGTTCTCGGCATAGATCGAATTGCGCTCGTACCACAGCTCGCTACAAGTCATGCCTTGGAAGTCGCCGGCCTGGGCGGGTGCAGGAACGGCCATGGTGGCGGTGGAGGCGGCACAGAAGGCCGCGAGCGCCCAAGTGCTACTGGCTGAATATTTGTTCATGCTTTCATCTCCCAAGGTCATTCGTTTCGTTGCTGCCGACGGTTCAACAAATAGTGTTCGAGACTTCATTCTGCAAGCGGCAAGAGAACGGCCATCTCAGAGCCGATCGCCAAAAAAAAGCGCGGCAATCGGGGATTGCCGCGCTGGAAGTCGAATGGGTGGAACGCGAGGTGGGTAACCGCAGAAGGAGCAAGAGGTGTGCCAGTGTCGGCGAGGCCGGCATCTCGGTGCGCTTGCGCTGAGACCGACCAGCGTCGCTCACGCGGTCACAGGCAAAGCGTTTCGACTGCCCCGGAACAGGACAGTACGAATGCTCCGGGCCCGAGCCGATCAGCCGCGGCGCACCCAGGAGCTGACTGTGCTGACGAATCCGGCCCAGGGTGCGGTAGCGGCAACTGTCCCCGCGCTCGCGGCAAGAGCCGGGATCGCCGCGGCGGCCGCCTCGCCCATCGTTTTGCGGCGAGGCAGAGCATCCAGGCTGCTCGCGCCCATCGCCTCCTCGGCGCCCACCATTGCGAAACCTGCCGCCCGAGCGGCATTGACGAGACCCTGCTGACCCATACGCAAACTCCACCCACACTCGAGAGGCTCGTCTGCCGCGCCGATCTCGCGACGCCATGTCGCGAGACGTTGCCGTGCGAGGGCGGAATTGATCCGCTTTCACTCTCAGTTTGCATTTTGGGGTGGTGGATGGGCCACTGTCAAGGATTTGTCGAAAAAATGTCGTAGTCGACCCGGTCCGATCGCACGCCAGCATTAACCGAGCGAGCGGCCTGGCCCGGCAAAATCGCTTCACCGACGTCAGCAGAGGCTTGCCATGGCCGTGGTTTTGGCTTCACCATGGGCCAACCAGGGCCGCGCCCTGATCGGCGCCGAGGCCCAGGGTCAATGACCATGGAGGAAGCGCATGGGTCAGTCCGATGGCAGAGGCGGCGGGACAGCGAGGCTGATTGCGCTCGTCGGTCCCTATCTCAGCGGGAAAACTACCCTGCTGGAGGCAATCCTGGCGCGCGGCGGCGCGATTGCGCGCCAGGGCACGATCGCAGCCGGCAATACGGTCGGTGATGCCAGCGCGGAAGCGCGCGAGCACCGCATGTCGGTCGAGGCCAATGTCGCCGAGCTCGACTTCATGGGCGACCGCTACACCTTCATCGATTGTCCTGGCTCGATCGAGTTCCAGCACGAGACCGCAGCCGCCCTCAGCGCCTGCGACGCGGTCGTGGTGGTCGCCGAGCCCGACGCCAAGAAAATTCCGGCCCTGCAACTGATCCTGCGCCAGATCGAGGACAAGGGCGTCCCGCATTTCCTGTTCTTGAACAAGATCGACAAGGCTGAGGGCAGCATCCACGAGTTGCTGACCCTGCTGCAGCCTGCGAGCACGCGCCCGCTGGTGCTGCGCCAGCTCCCGATCTGGAACAACGGCATTGCAACGGGCTTCGTCGATCTCGCCCTGAAGCGGGCATTCGTCTACCGCGAGCACGCGCCGAGCGAGGTAGTGGAGATGCCGGCCGACGTGTCCGCGAGCGAGCACGAGGCGCGCTTCCACATGCTCGAGCAGCTCGCCGACTACGATGACCAGCTGATGGAGCAATTGCTTTCCGACATGGAGCCGCCGCGCGACAAGGTGTTCGAGGACCTGGCCGTCGAGCTGAAGGAAGGCAAGATCTGCCCGGTGCTGCTGGGCTCGGCCGAGAAGGGCAATGGCATCCTGCGGCTGATGAAAGCGCTGCGCCACGAGGCCCCGACCATCGGCGAAACGCTGAAACGGCTGGGGGCGAGCCCCGCCAGGCCTTGTGCCCAGGTGATCAAGTCGATGCATACGGCGCACGGCGGCAAGATTTCGCTCGCACGCGTGCTCTCGGGCGAGTTCGGCGATGGCACCGTGGTGCACGGGCCAGCTGGCGAGGAGCGGATTGCAGGCGTCTTCACGTTGCGTGGTCAGGAGGCGGTGAAGCGGGGCCCTGCCAAGGCCGGCGAGACGGTTGGCTTCGGCCGCCTCGAGGGGATCAAGGCAGGCGAGACGATCACCTCCGACAAGGCGGGTGTTGCCCAGCTCGCGAGCCTGCAGCCGCCGCCACCGGTGTATGCCTTTGCCGTCGCGGTCAAGGACAAGAAGGACGAGGTGAAGCTGACGGCTGCCATCGCCAAGATCATCGACGAGGACCCCTCGATCTCGCTCGAGCATACCCACGACACCCACCAGATCGTGATCCACGGCCAGGGCGAGATGCATCTGCGGGTCGCGCTCGAGCGGCTGACGCGCAAATACGGCGTCCAGGTCGAGCAGCGGCCCCGCCAGGTGCCCTACAAGGAGACGATCCGCAAGGGCACCGAGATCCGCGGCCGCCACAAGAAGCAGTCGGGCGGTCATGGCCAGTTCGGCGACGTGATGCTCGACATCCAGCCACAGCCGCGCGGGGCCGGCTTCGCGTTCTCCGAGCGCGTCACGGGCGGCGTGGTGCCCAGGCAGTTCTTCTCCTCGGTCGAGAAAGGAGTGCGCGAGTATCTGCATCACGGGCCGCTCGGCTTCCCCGTGGTCGACGTCTCGGTCGCGCTGACCGAGGGCTCCTACCATGCGGTCGATTCCTCCGACATGGCCTTCCAAATGGCGGGCCGTATCGCCATGAGCGAGGGCATGCCGAAATGCTCCCCCGTGCTGCTCGAGCCGATCATGAAGGTCGAGATTTCCATCCCCTCCGAGGCGACCGCGCGCATCAACAGCATCATTTCAGGAAGGCGCGGCCACATCCTCGGGTTCGACGCGCGGCCCGGCTGGCTCGGCTGGGACGTGGTGCAGGCGAACATCCCGCAGACCGAGATGGGCAACCTGATCGTGGAGCTGCGCTCGGCCACCTCGGGCGTCGGGACCTTCACGGCCGCCTTCGACCACCTGGCCGAGCTGACCGGCAAAGCCGCCGAGGCCGTGTTGGCGAACCATGCCAAGGCGAAAGAGGCGGCTTGATGTGGGGCTGGCGGGGCGTGCGCCGCACTGCTGCAGGCCACCCCGGCCTGCAGCGTTTGGGGCACGGCCGGCGCGCAATCCGCGTCCGTCCGCTGCCACCCGTCCTCCCGGCCAAGCGCCGGCCCCTGCCTGTTGCCGTCTTACCTGCCCAGCTCCGGCGCGCGAGCCGGGATCTTCGAGGCAAACTCGGTGTGATCCGGGAAGACGGGTGAGCTCTCCAGCCGGCTTCGCCGGAATGCGCGTTGGAGGAAACGTCTCGCGCACACCCATCCACCCGTCATCCCGGACATAGCCGAAGGCTTTGATCCGGGATCTCAGCTACGGATGCCGCGCCCGTGGCCAGGATCCCGGATCGCCGCTGTCGTGCCGAAGGCGCGCGTTCTTCACGAGGGCGTCCGGGATGCCGGGTGATGTCTGGATGTGTTTCTCGAGTGGAGTGTGCTGGCACGTCTCCCAGGCCGCAAAGGCGGGTGGCTGCGGAAAACCACCGGCGTCGTCACGCGTCCTTGTTGAACCCCCGGCCTGCCCCACCTATATGATCGAACGAATACCTGATTCACCCACCATTCCAGGGGGCCGTTCCCGCGCCGTCAGGAGGCGCGGGACCTTCGGATGCCGAACGGGTCCGGACGGTCCGCCGCAAACGCAAGGAAATAGACATGTCGAAAGTCATTGGCATCGACCTGGGCACCACCAACTCGTGTGTGGCGGTGATGG
>JANNSW010000011.1:0-13199 GCA_031403055.1 Hyphomicrobiaceae bacterium
CCGGCGGCAAGCGCCGCATTCTGCTGCTGCTGGAGGCGCCCGGCCCGATGCCGGACTGGCCGTTCCTCGCCAAGCTCAGCCACGAGGTGCGCACGCCCTTGACCTCGGTGATCGGGTTTGCCGAGCTGTTGGGAGCGCAGCGCCTGGGGCCGCTCGGGCACGAGCGCTATCGAGGCTACGCCGACGATATCCTGTCGAGCGCGCGCCATGCCCTCAGCCTCGTCGATGATCTGCTCGACATCGCCAAGATCCGGGCGGGCCGCATCGACCTGCAGGTGGGTCCGCACGACCTCGCGGTGATTGCGGGCGAGGCTGTCGCGGCAATGGCACCGCAGGCGCTCGCGGCCGGCGTCTCGCTCACGCTGGGGCCAACGAGCGCAGGCGGGCCAGTTCATGTCGACGCCCGCAGCGTCAAACAGATCGTGCTCAATCTCATCGCCAATGCGATCAGGTCGACGCCGGCTGGCGGCCGTGTCGACGTGACGGCCGAGCAGATCCAATCCGGCGGGACCGCGATCGTCGTCAGCGATACCGGCCCCGGCATCAGTCCGGAGGCGATCGCCCAAGCCCTGGCCGACCCGTTCGGGCCCGGCGCGCGCGCGGCAGGCGGCGGGGGCGGACTCGGCCTGCCTCTCGCCCGTGAGCTGGCGGCCGCCAA
Source organism: Hyphomicrobiaceae bacterium (assembly GCA_031403055.1). GTDB lineage: Bacteria > Pseudomonadota > Alphaproteobacteria > Rhizobiales > Hyphomicrobiaceae > JANNSW01. The sequence continues at coordinate 659 of JANNSW010000011.1, forward strand.
TGGCGCGAGCCTGTCGTTTGCAGCCGCTCCCGGCCGCGGCACGCGCATAGAATTGCGCTTTGCGGTCAATGACCCGCAACAACACCACACCTGAGTGCAAGTATAACCTGCCCACTTCCTGCTGGATATCGGCAATATCGCGGCACTGAAATCAGAATCAATCTAAATTGGAGATATTCTAAAGAAGCAGTGCGACAATAAATATTCCAACCATCGTTGACAGCAGCAGCATCGATCTGTTTATTGCCGGTCGCGTCCGGCATCCGGCCGGCGTGTGCATCAGTCCGATATCGGGGCCTTGAACCCCGGCTATTGGGGAGAGAACCATGAACATCCGCAGCATTCCCACACTCGCCGCTCTCGCCGTGGCGGCCGCCTTGACCACGACCGGCATCGGCTCCGCCCGCGCCGGCGGGGAAGTCAACATCTACTCGTTCCGCGAGCCGGACCTGATCGAGCCGCTGCTCGCAGCCTTCACGAAGAAGACCGGCATCGAGGTCAATCTCATCTTCGCCAAGGACGGTCTCGTCGAGCGCATCGTCGCGGAGGGTCAGAACAGCCCGGCCGACGTGCTCTTGACCAACGAGTTCGGCCTCTTGACGCTCGCCCGCGACGCTGGCGTCACGGCCCCGATCAGCTCGCCCGTGCTGGAAGCGAGCATTCCCGCCGTCTATCGCGATCCCGCGGGCCACTGGTTCGGCCTGACGCGGCGTGCGCGCGTGCTGTTTGCCTCCAAGGCCCGCGTGCCTGAGACCGCTATTTCCTACGAGGATCTGGCCGATCCGAAATGGAAGGGCCGCATCTGCTCGCGCTCGGGCCAGCACACCTACAACATCGCGCTGATCGCCTCGATGATCGCCCATCACGGCCGCGACGAAGCCAAGGTCTGGCTGAATGCGGTGAAGGCCAACCTCGCCCGCAAGCCCGCCGGCTCCGACCGCGATCAGGTGAAGGGCGTCTTTGCCGGGGAATGCGATCTGGCGATCGGCAACACCTATTACATGGGGCTGATGCAGACGAACGACGAGCAGCCCGAGCAGAAGGAATGGGCGGCCTCGGTCCGGCTCGTCTTCCCCAACGCGGGCGACCGCGGCACCCACGTCAACATCTCGGGCGCGGCGCTGCTCAAGCATGCTCCCCACGCCGACAATGGGCGCCAGCTGATCGAGTACCTCGCGTCGGCCGAAGGCCAGACCCTCTACGCCACCGTCAACAACGAGTATCCGGTTCGCGTTGGCGTGGCGCCGTCGGCAACGGTCGCGGCCTGGGGCGAGTTGAAGGCCGACGCGATCGACCTGGAAGTGGTCGCCAAGCTGCGCAAGCAGGCGTCCGACCTGGTCGACGAGGTCGGCTACGACGAGGGACCCGGGAGCTGATGGCCCCACGGGGCACGATACCCGCGGCCGGTCCGGGGTGGCTCGGGCCGGCCGCGCGCGCTTTGCGGAACTGGCGGGCGCGGCGCCGTGCCTCGCCCGCCTGGACCGTCCTGGTTGCCCTCATCGTCGCGCTCGCGCTCTTTCCCATTGCCGCGATCTGCTGGCTGGCGCTGGGCTCGGCCGGCGACCTCTGGCGTCAGCTGCTGTCGGCCTCGCTGCCGGCGGCCACCTGGCGCACGCTGCTGTTGCTGGCTGGCGTCGGTTGCCTCACTCTCGTGACCGGCACGGCGACGGGGTGGCTCGTCACGGTGTTCCGCTTTCCCGGCCGCGATACCGCCGCCTGGCTTGCGATCGTGCCGCTCGCCATGCCGACCTACATCGTCGCCTACAGCTATGCCGACCTGCTCGACTATGCCGGCCCATTGCAGGGAGCGGTGCGCGCGGCGCTCGACGTGCACAACCGGCGCGACTACTGGTTTCCCGAGATCCGCTCGCTGGGCGGCCTCGTGCTCGTGCTGTCTTTCGTGCTCTACCCTTATGTCTACCTGAGCGCGCGGGCGTCTTTCCTGCAGCAGTCTGTCGGTACGTTGGAGGTCGCGCGCACGTTGGGGCGGACGCTGACCCAGACTTTTTTTGCCGTCGCATTGCCGCTCGCCCGGCCGGCGCTCGCGGCTGGCGTGACGCTGGCGATGCTCGAATGCATGAATGATATCGGCGCCGCCGAGCATCTGGGCGTGCGTACGCTGACCGTCACGGCTTACGCCACCTGGATCCAGCGATCGAGCCTGGCCGGCGCCGCCCAGATCGCGAGCATCATGCTGATGTTCGTCGTTCTGTTGTTCTGGCTCGAGCACGCGACCAGGGGCGCCGCGAGCTTCGCCAATGCCGCCGGACGCTTCCGGCAGGTGCCAGAGACCGAGCTCGCGGGCGCCAAGGGACTGCTGGCGCTCGCCGTCTGCCTGCTGCCGTTCCTGCTCGGCTTTGGGGTGCCGGTCGCCGTGCTCACCGGCAGCGCCTTGGTCCATCTCGGCGAAGCTCTCGATCCCGGCTTCTGGCGGGCGGCCGGCACCAGCATTGCCGTCGCGCTCGTTGTTGCCGCCCTGACGCTCGCCTTGGGCATCATGCTCGCCTATGCGCAGCGCGTCGCGCCCAACGGTTTTACGCGCCCGGCGGTTCGGGTCGCCGGCATTGGCTACGCGGTGCCGGCGACGGTGTTGGCGATCGGCGTGCTGATGCCGCTCGCGGGCTTCGACAACTGGCTCGACGCCCGCATGCGGGGCACGTTCGGCATCTCGACCGGGCTGGTGCTCTCGGGCTCGGCCTTTGCCGTCGTGCTCGCGCTGACGATCCGGTTCATTGCGGTTGCCTTCGGCGTCTGCGATGCCGGGCTCGGCCGCATCTCGCTAAGCCTCGATGCCGCTGCTCGCACACTAGGTGAGACCCCGTTCGCGACGCTGCGCCGCGTCCACCTGCCGATCATGAAACCGGCGCTGGGGGCAGCACTTCTGCTCGTCTTCGTCGACGCCATGAAGGAGCTGCCGGCGACGCTGCTGCTGCGCCCGTTCAACTTCGAGACCCTCGCCATCCGCGTCTACGAGCACGCTTCGCTGGAGCGTTTCGAGCAAGCCGGCCTCGCCGCGCTCACGATCGTGCTGACGGGCCTGCTGCCGCTGATCCTGCTCAACCGCACGCTGTTGCGGGAGAGGGGGCGTGGGTGAGGCCGGGTGTGGTCCGGTTTCTGGCTCTTGCGGTCGAACGATGCTCGTCCCACAACTGCGACTGACCAGGATCCGGGCGGTGGCGCGGTTGCAAGCCTGGCTCGGTGACAACGTGGCGGGGATCGAGTGTTCGACTGGCTGAAAGCGAAGAGCAATCCCGATCGCCGGCGCGGCGGCACGCCCAAGTACGTGCTGGCGATCGACCAGGGTACGACCTCCTCCCGGGCGATCCTGTTCGACGCCGCGTTCGCGATCGCTGGCGCCGCTCAGCAGGAGTTTCCCCAGCATTTCCCGCGCTCGGGCTGGGTCGAGCACGAGCCCGAGGACCTCTGGGCGACGACGCTCTCGACCTGCCGCGAGGCGATGGCCAAGGCTGGCGCGGGTGCCGCCGACATCGCCGCGATCGGCATCACCAATCAGCGCGAGACCACCGTCGTGTGGGATCGCGCGACCGGCAAGGCGATCCATCGGGCGATCGTCTGGCAGGACCGGCGTACCGCCGAGATCTGCGCCGGCCTGAAGGCCGCCGGCAACGAGGAGATGGTCGCGGCCAAGACCGGCCTGCTGCTCGACCCCTATTTCTCCGGCACCAAAATTGCCTGGATCCTCGACCATGTGGCGGGCGCGCGCACGGCTGCCGAGGCCGGACGCCTCGCCTTCGGCACGGTCGATTCGTTCCTGCTGTGGCGCCTCACGGCCGGGCGTGCGCACGCAACCGACGCGACCAACGCCAGCCGCACCTTGCTCTATGACATCCACAAGGGCGCCTGGAGCGACGATCTGCTGGGGCTGTTGCGCGTTCCCCGCGCAATGCTGCCTGAGGTGAAGGACAGTGCTGCCGACTTCGGGTCGACCGACCCCGCGCATTTCGGCGGAGCGATCGCCATCACCGGCATCGCCGGCGACCAGCAGGCGGCAACCGTCGGGCAGGCGTGCTTCACGCCCGGCATGATGAAATCGACCTATGGCACGGGCTGCTTTGCCCTCCTCAACACCGGCGACACGCCCGTCCGCTCCAACAACCGCCTGCTGACGACGATCGCCTACCAGCTCGACGGCAAGCCCACTTACGCGCTCGAAGGCTCGCTCTTCGTCGCGGGCGCGGCGGTGCAATGGCTGCGCGACGGTTTGGGGTTGATCGCGAGCTCGGCCCAGTCGGGCGAGCTGGCAACGACAGCCGATCCCGGCCAGGACGTCTATCTGGTGCCAGCCTTCGTCGGGCTCGGCGCACCCTACTGGGATGCGGAGTGCCGGGGTGCGTTGTACGGGCTGACGCGGGCGACCGGGCCGGCCGAGATCGCCCGCGCGGCGCTCGAAGCCGTCTGCTACCAGACCCGCGACCTGATCGAGGCGATGCGCCGCGACTGGGGCGCCGCGCGCGCGACGGTGCTGCGGGTCGATGGCGGGATGGTCGCGTCCGACTGGACCATGCAGCGGCTCGCCGACCTGCTGGCCGCCCCCGTCGACCGGCCCAAAGTGCTGGAGACGACGGCCCTGGGCGCCGCCTACCTCGCCGGCTTGCAGGTCGGCTTCTATCCCTCGCCGCCAGAGTTCGCCAAGTCCTGGTCGCTCGACCGCCGCTTCACCCCCGCCATGCCCGCGGCCGAGCGCGAGCGCAAATACGCCGGCTGGCAGGACGCCGTGCGCCGCACGCTCACGACGGCGCGTTGAGGCTAGCTGCCGGCGCTGCGCCGCCGCAGCCATTCGGCCAGCATCACCAGCAGCAGCCCCGGCACGAAGATGACCGTCGCCATCGCCGGATAGAGCGGCGAGGAGCCGGTCGCGATGCCCGAGAACACGAAGGTCGGCAGCGTGCGCGCGGAGCCGGCGAGCGAATAGGTCAGATAGAAATTCCCCCAAGACAGCAGAAACGCGAAGATCGCCGCCGAGAGGATGCCGGGCCACAGCAGCGGGATCGTCACGTAGCGGTAGATCTCGTAGGGTGTGGCGCCGCAATCGGCGGCCGCATCCTCGAGGGCGGAATCGAAGTTATAGACCTGCACCGCAACCACCACCATTACGAACGGCGTGATGTAGACGATGTGGCCGATGATGGCGGTGGTGAGCCCCATGTTGAAGCCGAGCTGGCGCCCGAGCACCGAGAACCACAGCAGCAGCACGATGCCGAGCAGCATCTGGGGAAACACGAGCGGCGATCCCGTCAGCCCGAGGAACAGGTTGCGCCCGCGGAAGACGTAGCGCACGGCAACGATCGCGGCGAGCGTGCCGATCACGGTGGCAATGATCATGCTGACGAGCGCGATCAACGTCGAGTTGACGAGAGCGATGCGCGCGTTGCTGTTGGCGAAAAGCTCGCCATACCAGGCGAGCGAGACCCCCTCGAACGGCAGCGTCAGATAGCGCCCCTGCTGGAACGAGAACGCCATCAGGGTGAAGACGGGAATGTAGAAGAAGACGAGCGCCGCCGCGACCGAGCCGTAGAGCACCAGGTCGACGAGCCGAGCTTCGAGCTTGTGGTTCATCGCTCAGGCCCCCGCGTGTTTCAGCGAATAGGTTCGCGAGAACAGCAGCACGACGAAGCTCGCAGCGACCATCAGCACGAAGGTGAGGGCTGCGCCGAGCGGCCAGTTGACCCGCGTCTCGAAGCTCTGCCGGATCAGCTCCGCCATCATCGGCGAGCGCCCGCCGCCGAGCACCTTTGGCTCGAGGAACGAGCCGACTGCGAGCAGGAACACGAGCACAGCGCCCGCCCAGATGCCGGGCCGGCAGAGCGGCAGCGTCACCTCCCAGAAGGCCCGCAGCTTGCTGGCGCCCGCATCGTAGGCTGCCAGGATCAACGAGCGATCGATCGCATCGACCGACAGGTAGATGGTGAAGATCGTGAAGGGCAGCAGATTGTAGACCATGCCCAGCATAGTCGACCATTCGGTGAAGAGAAAGCCCAGGGTGCCCTCGGGTGCCCCCAGCAGCACGAGCAGATAGTTGCCCGCCCCCTTCTGGTCGAGGAAAAGCGCCCAACCGAACGTCTTCAGGGTCGCGTCGGTCAGGAACGCGAACATCAGCAGGATCTGGATTCCGGTCTTCCAGCGCTTCACCCGGGTGGCGAGCGCATAGGCGATCGGCAGCGCGAGCACGAAGCAGATCGCCACGCACACGGCCGACATCCAAAGGGTGTGAATGAGGATCGTCCAGAAATGGGGCTTGGAGAAAACCTCGATCCAGGTGTCGAGCGACCAGGTCCACTCCAGGCGAAAATTCTTGGTACGCTGGAAGGTGAGGGCAAACGTCATGGCGAGCGGCGCTGCGAAGAACGCGGTCTGCACCAGCGCGGCAGGCAATGCCTTGAGGATAAGCGCGGGGTCGCGCCAGCTACGCATGATCTCGCCGGCCATCGCTCAGCCCTTCTTGCCGCCAAGCACAAAGATGTCGGCTTTGTTCCAGCCGAGCTTCACCGTCTCGCCGAGTGCCGCGGGCAGGCGCGACGAGCCGGCCGTCTCGAATACGATCTCGCGGCCAGCCTCCGACCGCGCCCGGAATTGGACGGTGCCACCCTTGACGAACAGCTCCTCGATCCGGGCCGAGAGGTTGCAATCGAAGCTATCGCTGGTTGCGCTCACCCGGATCAGCTCGGGCCGCACCACCATCTGGGCTGGCCCGTGCGAGAGCCCTGGCTCGGCCAACGCGACCGGAATCGAGGGCTCGCGGCTGGCGAACTCGCTCGCCCGGTAGCGCAGGGCCTCGCCGTCGCGACGCTCGATCTCGAGGGGCAGGAAATTGGTCTCGCCGATGAAGCCCGCGACGAAAGCGTCCGCCGGGCGGTAGTAGATGTCGTCGGGCCGCCCCACCTGCAGGATTTCGCCACCCCGCATCACCGCGATCCTGTCGGCCAGCATCATCGCCTCCTCGAGGTCGTGCGTGACGTGCAGAAAGGTGACGCCGACCTGCCGGTGCAGGCGCTTCAATTCGGTCTGCAGCGCCTTCCTCAGCTTCACGTCGAGCGCCGACATCGGCTCGTCAAGCAGCAGCAGCTTGGGCTGCGAGATCATGGAGCGGGCGAGTGCCACGCGCTGTTGCTCGCCGCCCGAAAGCTGGCGCGGATAGCGGCCGAGATACTCGCGCTTCAGCTGCATCAGCTCGAGCATCTCGCCGACCTTGGCCTCGAGCTCGGGCTTGGGTGTGCGTCGCAGCTTCAGCGGAAAGCCGATGTTCTGGGCAACCGTCATGTGCGGGAAGAGCGCGAGCCGCTGGAACACCATGCTGGTCGGGCGGCGCGCCGGCGGCACCCCGTTCATGTCCTCGCCGGCGATCCGGATCGAGCCAGCCGAGGGCTCCTCGAAGCCGGCGACGATCTTCAGGAGCGTGGTCTTGCCGCAGCCGGACGGCCCGACCAGCGCAACGAACTCCCCGCTCGCAACGGCGAGCGAGACGCTTTTCAGCGCCTCGATGCCACCATAGGATTTGGCGACGCCGGAGACCTCGAGAACGGCAATATCTGCCATGGTCGGCTGCAACTCACTGCCGTTAGTGTTCCGACTCATTCACTCGGTACCCCAATGAATGACCAGCCCACTAGCCAACTCTTTGTTCGTGTTCGGTCTTTCCATTCATTGATCCAGCCTGAACAGAATCGAATGAATGGGACTGAGCACTAGAAATGACGGATCGAAGGAAACGGCAGGGCGGCCCGTTGCCGGAGCCGCCCTGGACGCGGGCAGGTCGTCAGTTGGCGCCCGCAAGCTCCTCCTGCCAGATCGCCAGCATGTCGTCGATGTTGGGCGCCACGCGATGCATGTGGCTGTTGTCGAAGGCGTGCCACATGTAGCCGACCTCGAGGATGTCTTTCTCCTCGTCGGTGAGCAGGCTTTCCGTCGCTGCGTTCGTCACCACGTTCGAGGTGGTGTCGAGCAGGGCGAGGAACTTCGATGAATCCTTCGACACGACATGACGCAGGAGCTTCTTGGCAAGCTCGGGCTGGTCGCTCTCCTTGAGGATCGCCGTCGCCTCCACCCAGATGATGCCCTGCTTCACGCCGTTCCTGGGATCGGGAACGATCGAGCGAACCTCCTTGTGGCCCTGCTTGCGGATGGCCGAGGTCAGATAGGAGCCGGCTCCGATGCAACCGCGCAGCGAGCCGTCGAGCAGGCCCTTCTGCGCGAGCGTCAGGTCGCCCGTCAGCACCGGCCTGTTCTTGAACATGGCACGCAGTACCTTGCGCACCTCATCCAACGCCTTGGCATCGAGCGGGCCGTAGGGATCGACGCCGGCATGCAACGCCATCGGCAGGATCGGCCAGTCGCCCCAGTCCATCACACAGATCTTGCCCGAGTTCGCCGGATCGAACACTGGATCGTAGGTCTTCCAGCTCTCGGCCTTGTCGAACTTCTCGTTGAGGCAGACGCCGACCCAACCCCAACGGGTAGCGACGCCGACGGTCTTGCCCTCGTAAAGCAGCGGCTCGTAGGGCGGCTTGAACTGGGGGTAGAAGGTCGCGAACTCCTCGGCATACTCGGCCGGGTCGAGATCGAGCGAGAGACCAGCTGGCCCCATCCGCGTGACCCAGGGCATGTCGGTCGAGACGATGTCGACCTCGCGGCTCGCGCCGGCCTGGAGCTTGGCGAAACCGCCGGGGCTGTCGACGATCAGGTCGAAGGTGACATCGCAATTGTTGGCGGCCTTGAAGGGGTCGATGATGCGGGGATCGTTGTAGCCTTCCCAGCACATGTACTGAACCGTTGCGGCGGCCTGCGCCGGGCGAGCCCCGACGCCAAGCGCGGCTACGCCCGCCGTCGCCGCCATGCCCTTCAGCATCCTCCGGCGCGAGAGGCCGGCATCATCGAGTCCGAGGGCCGCGATCTGGCGCTGGTAGTACTGCGGCAGGTCGCTGTACCAAGTCTGTCTGGCGTCGCCTTGCTTGGCATCACTCATCGTGGCGTTTCCCTTTTCGTCAGTCTGCTGGCCGGACGTCAGTCGAGGCATGGCGATCCACCGGAGCGGCAGGCGCACATTGCCGAAACGACATTGCAACAGTAGCGCGGAGCAGCCAAGCTGTGTCAACTGGGCAACGTCACGACAGACGAGCCGCCGGAGGGAAACGCCATGCTGAAATCCGTGCCCAAGACCATGCAGGCCGCCATCGCCCGCACGCTGAAGCAGCCGCTCGCGATCGAGACGCTGCCTGTGCCGAAGCCGGGGCCGGGCGATATCCTGATCAAGGTCGTCGCCTGCGGCGTCTGTCATTCGGACCTGCACGCGGTCGACGGTGACTGGGATCCGCCGCCGAACCTGCCGCTCATTCCCGGTCACGAGGTGGCGGGGCACGTGGCCGCGCTCGGGCCCGGCGTCACCGATTTCAAGGTCGGTGACCGTGTTGGTGTGCCGTGGATGTTCTGGTCGTGCGGCAGCTGCGAGTATTGCACCGCCGGCATGGAGACGATCTGTCAGAGGACCGAGGCGACGGGATATTCCAAGCCCGGCGGCTATGCCGAGTACATGGTGGCGCCTGCCGCCTTCTGCGGCCGCCTCGCCAGCCATGTGGACCTGGTCGAGATCGCGCCCATTCTGTGCGCCGGCGTCACTACCTATCGCGGTTTGAAGCGCACGGGCGTGCGGGCCGGCCAGTGGGTCGCGGTCGTGGGCATCGGCGGGCTCGGCCACATTGCCGTGCAATATGCCAAGGCGATGGGAATGCGGGTTGCCGCGGTCGATATCGCCGACGACAAGCTGGCGCTCGCCAAGAGCCTTGGCGCCGAGGTGATGATCAACGGCCGCGACGGCAATGCCGTTGCCGCGGTGCAGAAGCAAATCGGTGGCGCGCACGCGGTCATCGTCGTTGCCGTGGCCCCACAAGCCTTCGAGCAGGCGGTCGCGATGCTGCGTCCGGCGGGCGTTGCCGCCTATATCGGGCTGCCGGGCGGCGACCGGGACATGGTCCGCCTGTCGATCTCGGGGATAGTCAACGGCGAGCGGACGTTGACCGGCTCCAACGTCGGCACCCGGCTCGACCTCGCCGAGGCGGTTGATTTCGCGGCCCGTGGCCTCGTCAAATCGAGGATCGAGACAGCTCGGCTCGAGGAGATCAACACCGTGTTCGAGCGCATGCGCAAAGGCAAGATCAATGGCCGCGTCGTACTGAAGATCGGCTAGGAAGGGTGCACCATGGATACGCGCGTCACAACGCTTCTGGCAATCCGCCATCCGATCGTGCAGGCGCCGATCGAGGCATCCGCCGGGCTCGCTGCCGCCGTCGCCAATGCAGGCGGCCTGGGCATGCTCGGCATCTCCTGGACGCCCCTCGCGGCGATCGGGCCGCTCATTGCGCGCGTGCGGTCCCTGACGGACAAGCCATTCGGCGTCAATCTGGTGCTCGTCTCCGACCAGCAGGCCCGGCTCGAATCCGCGCTCGCCGCGGGTGTGCGGATCGTCTCGTTCTTCTGGGGCGATCCCTCGCCCTATCTCGCCACCGTGAAGTCGGCGGGCGCACTCGCCATGATGACGGTCGGAAGCGCCGAGGAGGCGCGATGCGCCGTCGATCAGGGGATCGACATCATCGTCGCGCAAGGGGTCGAGGCAGGCGGCCATGTCTGGGGCGAGGTCGGCACTTTCGTCCTGATCCCGGCGGTGCGTGATGCGATCGGCGCCACGCCACTGATCGCAGCCGGTGGCATTGCCGACGGGCGTGGGCTCGCCGCGGCCTTGTGCCTGGGCGCGGATGCGGTCTGGATCGGCACGCGGTTCGTGGCCTGCACCGAGGCCGACACGCATGCCGCCTATCGCCAGGCGGTCGTCGAAGCGAGCGAAGCGGACACGCTGCACACCACTCTTTTCGATCTCGACTGGCCCAACGCGCCCCACCGTGCCATCGTCAACTCGACGGTCAGGCGCTGGCGAGCGGCCGGCTCGCCGGGCCTGCGTCCTGGCGAAGGCGAGGTTATTGCCAGACACGAGAGCGGAGCGGCGATCAAGCGCTACAGTGACGATACCCCGAAGGCCGGCATGACCGGCGACGTGGAGGCCATGAGCCTCTACGCCGGCCAAAGCGCCGGCCTCGTGCGGGACATCAAGCCCGCTGGCGAGATCGTCGAGAGCATGGTGGCGGAAGCCGAGCGTATCTTGCGGAGGAACGCATGAGCCAAGGTCACGATCATCACCACGACGATGAGGAGCATGGCGTCGCGCTGCGCGTGAAGGCGCTCGAGCGGGTGCTCGTGGCCAAGGGCCTGGTCGACCCGGCGGCGCTCGATGTGTTCGTCGAGGCCTACCAGACCAAAATCGGGCCGAGGAACGGCGCCAAGGTGGTGGCGCGGGCCTGGAGCGATCCGGCCTACAAGGCCCGTCTGCTTACAAGCGCAACCGCTGCGATCGGCGAGCTCGGCTTCTCGGGGCTCCAGGGCGAGCACATGGTCATCGTCGAGAACACGCCCGAGACCCACAACCTCGTCACCTGCACACTCTGCTCCTGCTACCCCTGGCCGGTGCTGGGCCTGCCGCCGGTCTGGTACAAGAGCCCCGCCTACCGCTCGCGCTCGGTGCGCGAGCCGAGGAAGGTCTTGGAGGAGTTCGGTGTCGTACTGCCCGCGGGTAAGAAGGTGCGGGTGTGGGATTCCAACGCGGACCTGCGCTACATGGTGCTGCCCGAGCGGCCTGCCCATACCGCCGGCTGGAGCGAGGAGCGCCTTGCGGCGATCGTCACCCGCGACGGCATGATCGGCACGGCATTGGTCTGAGGGAGGACCGGCATGGACAGCATGCATGACCTCGGGGGAATGCACGGGTTCGGGCGCATCGTGCCCGAGCCGCATGAGCCTGTGTTCCACGCGCCCTGGGAAGGCCGCAGGTTCGCGTTGACGAGCGCTGTACCCTTTGCGGTGCCCTACTGCGACGACCAGTTCCGCCCGGCCATCGAGCGGATGGAGCCCTCGCATTATCTCAAATCCTCCTACTACGAGAAATGGTACGAGGCGGTGGTGCGGCTCCTGCAGGAGCGGCGCGTCATCTCGGCAGCCGAGCTCGACGGCTCAGCTCCACCGGCGCAATCGCATGCGCTGGCCGTCCGAGCGGATGCCGTGTTGCCGGCGATCTTCGCGGGGGCCTCGCAGGCGCGGCCGGAGGCCAAGGTCGCGCGGCGATTTTCCCCCGGCGACCGGGTCCGCACCCGCGCGACCATGGGAGCGGGCCACAACCGCCTGCCGCGCTATGCGCGCGGCAAGGTGGGCGTGGTCGACAGCGTGCACGCCCCCTTCCTCGTCGCCGACCGCAACTCGATCGACGACCAGACGCCCGAGACGCTCTACACCGTGCGCTTCGAGGCGAGCACGCTGTGGGGCACGCAGGCACCGCCGGGCGACACGCTCTCGCTCGACCTCTGGGACAGCTATCTGGAGCACTCGACCTGATGGACGGCATTCACGACATGGGCGGCATGCACGGGTTCGGCCGGATTGATCCCGCCGACGATGGCATCGTCTTTCACGGGGCGTGGGAGGGCCG
>JANNSW010000012.1:0-9615 GCA_031403055.1 Hyphomicrobiaceae bacterium
GAATCTTTTTCGCGAGCGGATGCGCCTTGGCGTAGGGTGCAATACGGCCTTAAGAAGGCCTATTGCACCCTACAGATCCCGTGCTCGACTTGACGACAACACGTAGTGGTTATTGTTCTGGCTGTCCTTAGCGCCGTCCTCCCGTCCGGCGGCGAGCTCGTCGGCCCAAAGACAGGCATAACGGATGACTTGGGCAGCCTGGGGCGCTGGTATGTCGACCACGATCAGCGCGCATGCTTGGTGAGTTGCCGCTCGACGTCCTCGGACTCCGGCGGCGGCTCGGATGCGGCAATAGCCTCGGCCAAGTGATCGGGGACCTCATGGGCTTCGTAGACCTGCCGGTCGCGATGCTTCAACCGGTGATACTCTTCCGCCGAGAGCAGAACCAGTCGCTCGTGCCCGTTGCGGGTGATCGTGACCGGCTCGATCAAGGCCTTGTCGGCGAGCTGGCCATAGTTCTTGATGAACTCCGCAGAGGTGACTTTCACGACCTGCATCCTTCGTAACTTTCCAATCTTCTGGATCATGTGGAACCTCACGAGGTTTGGCAAGGGGGCTGACGGGGGCGGCGGACGCGAGGTCTTGCAGATTATACGCTGTTGGCGTGCGGTTGAGCGCATAGTGGAGAAGGGCGAGGCCGTGGTCGCAGTGCCAACCATCGAGCCTGGCGAGGGGCTGATCCGCGACTTACGGGCGGCCGGCATCGCAGCGGTGCGGGTCGGGGCCGAGCAGGTAGATATCCGGTCGCTGCGCGAGCGCCTTGGCATGACCCAAGAGGAGTTCGCGCTGCGCTACAACTCCAAGCTGCGGGCCCTCCAGAATTGGGAGCAGGGGCGCCGACCCGACGCACTGGTTCAAAGCTATCTGCGAGCCATCTCGCGCAATCCCAAGGAGGTCGCCAAGGCGCAAGAGGCAACCGCATGACGCGGATCCCGCGACGGCCGCCTCGGCGAGCACACCATGACCATCGTGAAGGCGTGGGCGGCTTACGCTTGACCCGCCCGACAAGCTGCTACAGCGGAAGCTATTGGCGATCCCGGCAGGATTTGAACCTGCGACCCCCGGTTTAGGAAACCGATGCTCTATCCAGCTGAGCTACGGGACCGGTCGGATTGCGTTCAGCAACCCGATGATCGCTCGCTTATAGGCGGGCCGATGGGTCGGGAGCAAGGCGCTTGCGCCCAGGCGCTTGCACTCAGACCTCCCGGCTCTCGAAATCGATGCGCGGGTCGACCAGCGTGTAGGTCAAATCCGAAATGAGCTGCGTGACCAGCCCGATCAGCGAGAAGATGTAGAGGTTGGCGAACACCACCGGATAGTCGCGCTTGACGATTGATTCATAGCCGAGCAGCCCCAGGCCATCGAGCGAGAAGATGGTCTCGATCAACAGCGCGCCAGAGAAGAACGCGCCGAGAAAGGCGCCCGGAAAGCCCGCGATGATGAGCAGCATCGCATTGCGGAACACGTGCCCGTAGAGCACCTGCCGCTCACCCAGACCCTTGGCCCGCGCCGTCACCACGTATTGCTTTTTGATCTCGTCGAGAAAGGAGTTCTTGGTCAGAAACGTCAGCGTCGCGAACTGGCCGACTCCCAGCGCGATCAACGGCAGCACCAGGTGCCAGGCATAATCGCCAGCCTTGCCGAGCAACGAAAGCTCGTTCCAGTTGTCCGAGCCCAGTCCGCGCAGCGGGAACCACTGGACGTAGGACCCGCCCGCGAACAGCACGATCAGCATCACCGCGAGCAGAAACCCCGGGATCGCGTAGCCGACGATGATGACCGTGCTCGACCAGACGTCGAACGGCGTCCCGTCGCTGACGGCCTTGCTGATGCCGAGAGGAATCGAGATCGCGTAGGCGATGAGCGTCAACCACAGGCCGAGCGAGATCGAGACCGGCATCTTCTCGAGGATCAGATCGAGCACGTTCACGCTGCGGAAATAGCTCTCCCCGAAATCGAAGCGGATGTAGTTCCACATCATCAGCCCGAACCGCTCGTAGGCCGGCTTGTCGAAGCCATACTGCTTCTCGAGCTTCTTGATGAATTCCGGATCGAGCCCCTGGGCGCCGCGATAGCTCGAGGCGAGGCCGGTATCGGCACCCGCCGCCGGCGTTTGCGCGCCGCCCAGGTCGCTCTGCCCACCGCCGATCCGGTTGGTCGCCGAGACGTCGGTGCCCTGGAGCTTGGCGATGATCTGCTCGATCGGGCCGCCGGGAGCGAATTGGATGATGATGAAGCTGAACAGCATCACCCCGAACAGTGTCGGGATCATCAACAGCAGCCGCTTCAATATGTAGGCAATCATGGCGCCGTGTCCTCAGTTCGACGGGGGAAGCTTCGCGGCCTTGGCCGCATCGAGCCACCAGGTGTCGAGCACACCGCGATCATAGCGCGGCTTGACTGCCGGACGCGAGAACCTGTTCCAGTAGGCGATGCGGTGCTTGCCGCTGAACCAGTGCGGCACCCAGTAGTGGCCCGCGCGCAGCACCCGGTCGAGCGCCTTGGCCGCTGTCGTCAGCTCGACGCGGCTCTTGGCCCCCACGACCCGCTCGATCAGGGCATCGACGGCCGGGCTTTCGATGCCGCCGACATTGTTGGAGCCTTCGAGCCCCGCTGCCCGCGCGCTCCAGTAATTCCGGAGCTCGACCCCGGGCGTCAGCCGCAGCACGAAGCGTGAGGTGACGACGTCGAAATCATAGGACTTGAAGCGGCGCTGGTACTGCGCGGGATCGACAGTGCGCATGGTTGCGCGAATGCCGAGCTGCTCCAGGTTCTTGACGTAGGGACCCGTCACCCGCTGGATCGATTCCTCATAGTCGAGGAACTCGATCTCGAACCGCTCGCCCTTGCCATTGCGCCGGATCTTCTCGCCCGACGCCGGTATCGTCCAGCCGGCCTCGTCCAGGAGCTTGCCCGCCAACTTGAGATTGCCGCGGATGCGACCAGAGCCATCCGTCACCGGCGGAGCGAGCGCTTCCCCCAGAACGAGGGGTGAAACGCTCGACTCGAGCGGCGCCAGCACGGCCAGCTCCTCGGGCGATGGCGCGCCCGAGGCCTGCATGTCGGAGTTCTCGAAATAGCTGTCGGTGCGCGAATAGGAGCCGAAGAAAATGTTCTTCTTCGTCCACTCGAAATCGAAGGCAAGGCCCAACGCCTGCCGCACGCGGATGTCCTTGAGCTTGTCGCGGCGCAGATTGAGCATGTAGCCTTGGGTTCCCGAGGGCGTGTCGTCGGGCAGCTCCTCCTTGATGATACGCCCGTCGCGGACCTGCGCCAGATCGTAGGCGGTCGCCCAGTCGCGCGAGATGAACTCCTCGCGCAGATCGACTTTGCCGGCGGTGAATGCTTCGAACGCCGCGTTTCGATCGCGATAATAGTCGAACCGGATCTCGTCGAAATTGTATCGGCCCCGGTTCACGGGCAGGTCCTTGCCCCAGTAGTCAGGCCGTCGCTCGAAAGTCACGTAGCTGCCCTGGTTGAACTTGCCGATGCGATAGGGCCCCGAGCCGAGCGGTGGCACCAGATCGGACTGGGTGAAGTCCTTGTCCTGGTAGAAGGCCTTCGACAGGATGGGCATCTGCGCGACGACGCCGGGCAGGTCGCGGACCTGCGTGCCTTGGAACACGTAGCGCACGGTCAACGGGTCGACCGTCTCGACGCGGATGACATCGCGAAGCTGCACGGCGAAGGAGGGCTCGCCATTCGCCTTCAAGATGTCGAAGCTGAAGGCTGCGTCCGCGGCCGTCACCGGCGAGCCATCGGCAAAACGGGCCTCGGCCCGCAGCCGGAAGCTGACCGACAGGCCGTCTGGCGCGACGTCCACGGTTGCCGCGACAAGACCATAGAGCGCGTCGGGCTCGTCCCAGGCGCGGGCCATCAGGGTGTCGTAGACCAGCTGCTCGATGCCCTGGGCGGCGTCACCCTTGACGATGAAGGGATTGAAGGAATCGAAGGTCGTGACCGAGGACACGCCGATGGTGATCAGCCGCCCGCCTTTGGGCGCGTCGGGGTTCACATAGTCGAAGTGCTTGAAGTCGGATGGATATTTGAGGTCGCCGAACGTCGACCAGCCATAACGCTGCTCGGCGTGGGCGGGAGCAGCGAGCAGCAGGGCGGCGAGTAGGATCGACACTTTCCCAATACCCGGCATCCCGGACGGCGCGGAAAGCGTCGATCCGGGATCTCCGCCAACGTCACTGTAGGTGCATTGGAGATCCCGGCGCGCGTGCCGGAACACACGCCAAGCAGAAAATCTACGCCGAGGCCGGCACTTGGCCGGGATGACGGGTGATGGGGAGGCATCGGAGAGCCGGCTCATTGCTTCCTCGCAGCCGCGATTCTCGCCGCCGCCTCCGCATCTGCCCACCAGATCGCGGGGAACCCGAGCGCACGGGACGGACCGGGCGTGGGACGTCGCAGGAAATCCCAATACGCCACCCGCTCATAGGGCGCATGCCATTGCGGCACGAGATAGTAGTTCCACAGCAGCACCCGATCGAGCGCACGCGTGGCAGCGACCAACTCCGCCCGGTCCTTGGCGAAGATGATGCGATCGACCACTTTGTCGACCGCCGGATTCTTGATACCGATCCAATTGCGGCTGCCCTTCACGTCGGCAGCGGCGGAGCCCCAGAAAGCCCGTTGCTCATTGCCGGGGGATTCAGATTGCGCGATCGTCTGCGTGACGATGTCGAAATCAAACCCTTCGACCCGCTGCACATACTGCGAGGCATCGACCACGCGCACGGCCGCTTTGACACCGAGTTTCTGCAGGTTCTGCACATAGGGCAGCACGATCCGCTCGAAGCTGGGGTCAGCCAGCAGGAACTCGACCTCCATCCGCTCGCCCGACTTTTCGTTGGTGAGCAGATTGCCTTTGATCGCCCAGCCGGCCTCCTTCAGCAGCCGTGTCGCCTCCCGCAGATTGGTGCGCAAGTCGTTGGGACTGTTATTGGCGGGATTGCCGTAGGGCGCCGTAAAGACCTCCGTCGGAACCTCGGCCTTGACGGAATTGAGAATTTCGAGCTCGAGGCCCTCGGGCAAGCCGCTCGACGCCAGGTCCTGCTGGTTCTCGAAATAGCTGTCGGTGCGCACATACTGATCATAAAAGAGATTTTTGTTCGCCCATTCGAAGTCGAAGGCGAGGTTGAAGGCACGTCGCACCCGCGGATCCTGGAACTTCCCCCGGCGCAGGTTGAACGCCCAGCCCTGCATCGCCTCGGGTTGCTTCAGATCGATGCGCTCTTTCTTGACGAGTCCCTTCGTGAGCGCAGGAAAATCGTAGGCGGTCGCCCAGCTCTTGGCGCTCGTCTCCTGGTAGTAGTCGAGCGTGCCGGAGGTGAACGCCTGGAAGGCTGCGATCTGGTCGAAGAACGACAGGAACGTGATCTCGTCGTAGTTCCAGAAGCCCTTGTAGACGGGCAAATCCTTCGCCCAGTAGTCCTTCACCCGCTCGTAGCTGATCGAGCGGCCGGGAACGACCTCCTTGATCCGATAGGGACCCGAAGTCAGTGGCGGCTCGAGCGTCGAGCGGCCGATATCACGCTGCACGCCCTTGGCGTCCTTGCCGGTCCAATAGTGCTTCGGCAGCACGTCGAGCTGGCCCATGATTTGCGGTAATTCGCGATTGCCCTTCACATCGAAGCGGATCGTCACCTCACGCTCGCCGGTCTGCTCGGCCGCGATCGCGTTCTTGTAGTAGTGCGCATGGAAGGAGCTGACCTTGCGCAGCTCGGCGAGGCTCCAGATCACGTCATCCACGGTGATCGGCGTACCGTCATGGAAGCGCGCCTGGGGACGGAGGCGGAAGGTGACGGAGGAATAGTCGGCCGGATATGACACCGCCTCGGCGATCAATCCGTACTCGGTCGAAGGCTCGTCGGGACTGGACGCCATCAGCGAATCGACCGTGAGCCCAAGGCCGGCCGCCACATTGCTCTGCGGCGGATAGGGGTTGAGCGTATCGAACGGGCCGAGATCGTAGGTGACGACCCGCCCGCCCTTGGGCGCATCCGCATTCACGAAGTCGAAATGCTTGAAATCCGGCCCGAATCTCGGTGTTCCCACCAGCGACAGCGCATGATGCCAGACCCGCTCCTCGGCCTGCGCGACGGGAGCCGGGTTCGCCGCCAGGAGCAGCGCGACAGCAAGAGCGGCAAGAGAGGCGGGAGCTTTCAGAGACATGCGGGTCGATGACCTCCGGGC
Organism: Hyphomicrobiaceae bacterium; assembly: GCA_031403055.1. Lineage (GTDB taxonomy): Bacteria > Pseudomonadota > Alphaproteobacteria > Rhizobiales > Hyphomicrobiaceae > JANNSW01. The sequence continues at coordinate 6,205 of JANNSW010000012.1, forward strand.
TAGACATCAGCTTTGGCGCCCGGACAGCTTGGCGAAGGGGCGGCCGGGCCACCAGTTAAATTTCTGTCATCGCCGAGCATAAACGCAAACCGCGCCGCAAGCATGGCGGCGCGGTCTGGAATGCATCGCGGCTCAAAGCCGAGCGCGGCGTCACTGCGGCAGCGCTACCGGCGTATCCGCAAGACTGCGCAGGTAGAGGATGACGTTCGCGCGATCCTCGGGTTTCTTCACGCCGGCGAAAGCCATCTTGGTGCCCGCGAGATAGCCCTTCGGATTGGCGAGGAAGGCCGCCAGCTCCTCGAAGCTCCAGTTCCCGCCTTTGCCCTTCATAGCGGCCGAGTAGGCAAACCCTTCGTGCGCGCCGATCGGCCGCCCGAGGATGCCAAAGAGGTTGGGACCGACCTTGTTGCGGCCTCCCTTCTCGAAAGAATGGCAGGCAACGCAGGACTTCGTCGCCTTCTGGCCGGCTTCCACATTGGCAGCGGTCAACAACTGCGCGATTGGTACCGCAGGCGCTTCAGGCTCTGTAACAGCCCCGCCCGCCCCTTGCGATTCCTCGACCACCGCCACCTCGAATCCAGGCTTCCCGGGCGAATGGGCCCCGAGCGTCTCGTGAACGAGCGTGCGCGCGCCGAAAATCACCAGCAGCGCCGCGAGAATGGAGCCTGCCCATTTGTTGAATTGGAATGAGTTCATGAATGGCTGTCCGTCATGGTGATGAGCCGGGTGGAAAGCCCGCTGCGCGCCTGCCCACGGGGCTCGAATCGCGCTTTGTTCAATCCGGGGATGTTCGCGCCGCACTATAGGTGACGCCGCCGCCCTTGCAACTGCCCCCGCGTCTGATTACCAGCTTTGAGCGTGCGACCAGTTGCACCAGCTGAAGGAATTCGCATGTCCCAGACGCTCGTCGTGATCCCTGCACGCATGGCGGCGACCCGCCTTCCTGGCAAGCCGCTCGCCGACATCGCCGGCCAGCCGATGATCGTGCATGTCTGGCGCCGCGCCATGGAGGCAGCCACCGGCCGCGTCGTCGTCGCCACCGACACCCAGGAGATCATCGATGCCGTGCAACGGGCAGGCGGCGAGGCGGTGTTGACCCGCTCGGATCATCCCTCCGGCTCCGATCGCGTCTACGAGGTGGTCACGACCCTCGACCCCGACGGCGATTTCGACGTGATCGTCAACCTGCAGGGCGATTTGCCGACGCTGGAGCCTCGCCTCATTCGCGCCTGCATCGCCCCCGTGCTCGACAAAGGCCCCGACATCTCGACGCTCGCCGCCGAGATCACCGACGACGCCGACCGCACCGCGCCCCATGTGGTCAAGATCGTCGGCACCCCGATCGTGGGCAAGCCCAACCACCTGCGCGCCCTTTATTTCACGCGCGCGGCCGCTCCCCATGGCGACGGGCCACTCTACCATCACATCGGCATTTACGCCTACCGGCGCAACGCATTGGAGCGCTTCGTCTCGCTGCCCCCCTCCCACCTGGAGAAGCGCGAGAAGCTCGAGCAGCTGCGCGCGCTCGAGAATGGCATGCGGATCGAGGTCGCCATCGTTGACACGGTTCCCCTCGGCGTCGATACTCCAGCCGATCTCGAACGGGCCCGGCGGGAGCTCGGCACGCCGACGGCGCGCTGAGGCCAGAAGCGGGCCGCAGCCGCAAGCAAGACCATCCCCATGCCCCAGCAGCAGTCGAAGCCGGCAGGCGCCGGCCGGATCACCTTTCAGGGTGAGCCGGGAGCGAATTCCCACATCGCCTGCGCCGAGCGGTTTCCCGAGTTGGAGCCGGTCGCCTGCCCCACGTTCGAGGAGGCGCTCGCCCAGGTGAAGGCGGGCGAGGCGAGCACCGCCATGATCCCGATCGAGAACTCGCTCGCCGGCCGCGTCGCCGACGTCCACCACCTGCTGCCGGGTTCGGGCCTCTACATCGTCGCCGAGCACTTCCTGCCGATCCGCTTCCAGCTGATGGTCGCCAGGGGAGGCAAGATCGGCCAGGTCACCGACATCTACAGCCACGTGCATGCGCTTGGGCAATGCCGCAAGATCATCCGCCGGCTCGGGCTGAAAGCGCACGTGGCCGGCGACACCGCCGGCGCCGCCCGGCAAGTGAGCGAGTGGAAGGATCCGACTCGCGCCGCGCTCGCTCCCCGCCTCGCTGCCGAAATCTATGGCCTCGACATCCTCGAGCGCGATGTGGAGGACGAGGCGCACAACATGACGCGCTTCGTCATTCTCTCGGCCGAGCCCGACGACGCCGAGCCCGAGGACGGCCCGATCGTCACCACTTTCATCTTCCGCGTCCGCAACGTGCCGGCCGCGCTCTACAAGGCACTCGGCGGCTTTGCGACCAACGGCGTCAACATGACCAAGCTCGAATCCTACCAACTCGAGGGCGCATTCTCCGCAACCATGTTCTACGCCGACATCGAGGGCCACCCCGCCGACCGCGGCGTCATGTTGGCGATGGAGGAGCTGTCGTTCTTTTCCAGCGAGGTCCGCGTGCTCGGCTCCTATCCGGCGAGCCCCTACCGCAAGGAGCTGAAGAAACGGAGCGTCGGCGGGTAGAGCTGCAGGCCAAACCCGCTGCTACCCTGCTTTCACCCGTGATCCCGGATGTCCGACGGGTCGATCGGGAGCCTCACATCAATTCGTTGACCATAGTCGTCGACTATAGTAGCTCTTCGTCATGCAAGAAATCGCCATCTCGAAGTTCAAGGCTACTTGCCTCGCCGTGCTCGAAAGCGTCCGCCGGACCGGCCAGCCGGTGCTGGTCACGCGCTTCGGCAAGCCGATGGCCGAGATCGTGCCGCCGCCGGCCGCGGCCTCCGAGCGCCGGCTTGGCTTCATGCTGGGCGCGCTCGGGTCCGGCGGTTTGCCTCTCGACGCATTCGCCACCGGCTGGGACGTGGACGAGACAGTCAGCGAATGGGACGAGCTCGACGGCCGCCCCGCTCCGCCCGAGCCCGGCAATGGCAAGCGGCGCCGGAAATCGCCATGAGGCTCCTGCTCGACACCCACATCTGGATCTGGATCGCGGACGCTCCCCAGCGCCTCGGCAAGCGCACATCGGCGATGCTGATCGATCCGGGCAACGAGCTATGGCTCTCGCCCATCTCCATCTGGGAGTTCCTCACGCTCGCCGCGAAGGGGCGATTTCCCTCGCTCCGCGAGCCTCGGGCCTGGCTCGATCGCGCACTGAACGAATGGCCGCTGCGCGATGCTCCGCTCAGCCGCGAAATCGCACTCGAAACCGGCCGCTTCGAGCTGCCGCACCAGGACCAGGCCGATCGGTTCCTGGTCGCAACCGCGCGCGTCCTCGGGGCGAGCCTCGTGACGGCCGATGCCCAGATCATTGCCAGCGGCGCCGTCGCCGTCGGGCCGAACGACTGAGCAGCACCGAGCGGCAAC
>JANNSW010000013.1:0-13863 GCA_031403055.1 Hyphomicrobiaceae bacterium
CCGCACCGAGATCTGGGAGGGCTGGATCTATCTGACCCTCAACGACAAGGCGCGCCCGGTCGCCGATCGCCTCGCCGGCCTGAAGCCCCTGGTCGAGCGCTACCGCATGGCCGGCTACCTCCCCGTCGCCCACCAGGACCATATCTGGAAGACCAATTGGAAGCTGCTCTGCGAGAACTTCATGGAGGGCTATCACCTGCCGGTCGCCCACAAGGCGACGGTCGGCGCGTGGTTTCCGGTGGAGGACACCGAGTTCGGCCCGTTCGTGCACGATGCCTTCGCCTACCAGACCTTCACCAAGGACGAGAGCGCGACCTACGGCCGGGCGCACAAGGACAATACCGTCCTCGACGGGCATTGGCGGTTCACCTCGGTGATGCCGACCGTCTTCCCGAGCCACATGTACGTGCTCGCACCCGACCATTTCTGGTACCTGTCGCTCCGACCCAAGTCGGCCGGCGAGGTGCATGTCCGCTTCGGCGTGGCGCTCGCACCGGAGGTACACGCGACCTTGCCTGACCGGGACGAGTTCGTTCGCGTGCTGGTCGACTTCTTCGATCGGGTGAACGAGGAGGACCGGGTCGTGGTCGAGGGCATTTATCGGGGCGCCTGTTCTCCACTCGCGAGCCAGGGCCCGCTCTCCTGGCTCGAGCGCGAGATCCAGGATTTCCAGATCTACCTCGCCAACCGCCTGTCGGATGCCAGGATCGATGTCGCCGCGCTGAAGCGCCCCTTGAAGGATGCCGCTGAATGACCTTTTCCATCGTCGGGCGCTGCGCCCTGACCGGCATGTTCGGTGTTGCGATCACCACCTCCTCGATCTGCGTGAGCGCGCGTTGCCCCCATGCCCGAGCCGGTGTCGGCGCGGTTGCGACCCAGAACGTGACCGATCCCGCGCTCGGTCCCATTCTGCTCGATCTGATGGCGCGTGGCATCCCGGCGCCGGACGCCATTGCTGCTGTCGTCGCCAGCCGGCCTCACATCGACTTCCGCCAGCTGACCGCGGTCGACGCCAAGGGTCGGATCGGCCAGCACACCGGCGCACGGATTCTCGGCACCAACGCCGTCGCACCCGGCACGGACTGCATGGCCGCCGGCAACCTGCTGAAATCGACCGCCGTGCCCAAGGCGATGGCCGACGGCTTTGCCAGGCACGCCGGCAAGCATCTGGCGGTTCGGCTGCTGTCGGCGCTGGAGGCCGGCCGTGATGCTGGCGGCGAGGAAGGCCCGACCCGTTCGGCCGGCCTGCTCGTCGTGCACGAGCAGCCTTTCCCACTCGTCGATCTGCGTGTCGACTGGGACGAGGACGATCCGATCGCCAGCCTGCGCCGCTTGTGGACGGCCTACGAGCCGCAAATGGGCGCCTACCTCACGCGTGCCGTCGATCCGTCGGCTGCCCCCAGCTACGGCGTGCCGGGGGACAAGTGAGGGGTGCGGCTCGCGCCGTTCTGGCCTGGAATGCAATTCTTGAGCTTCGATGCAGATGGCGTCTATGTTCTTTCGCCAGAGGCAATCGCCGCGATCGAGGAAGCCGAGGCGCAGATTGCACGCGGCGAGCTCGCGACTGACGAGGAAGTGGAGGCGGTTTATCGGCGCTACGCCCCGAAGCTGCCCTCGTAGGCTGGCGCTGAGGCCGGCGCTGCAGCCGGTCGAAGCCCAGCTTCCCGCGCCTCTGCGTTCGTCGCTGGGCTTCGGACGCCACGAACCTTCGGTCGATGGCGTCCTCAGCACCAGCCTACAGCCGGAGATGACAGGAGCCCCACCATGACCAAGCCCCGCGGTCGCGCCCTCGGCCTTCCCTTCCCAGGTGAGACCGGCCCTGACAATGCGATCACCGACGTGCCGGGCGTCGGCGTCGGTTATTCGACGATCGTCTCGGGCCCTGGTCCGGGACCCCAGATCCGTACCGGCGTGACCGCCATCGTGCCGCGACTCGGCGAGAGCAGTCCGACCCCGGTCTGGGCAGGCTTCCATGCCTTGAACGGCAATGGCGAGATGACGGGCACCCATTGGATTGCCGACGGCGGCTACTTCCTCGGGCCCGTCTGCATCACCAACACCCACTCGGTCGGCATCGTCCACCATGCGAGCGTCCGCTGGACCATCGAGACCTATCGCGACGACTGGACGACCGGCCACCTGTGGGCGATGCCCGTGGTCGCCGAGACCTATGACGGCATGCTCTCCGACATCAACGGCCTGCATGTGACCGAAGCCCACGCGCTGGAGGCCATCCGCTCCGCCAAGCCCGGCCCGGTCGCCGAGGGCAATGTGGGCGGGGGCACTGGCATGATCGCCTTCGAGTTCAAGGGCGGCACCGGCACCTCGTCCCGGCGCGTGCTGTTCGACGGCCGGCCGCATACGGTCGCCGCGCTCGTGCAAGCAAACTACGGCCGGCGCGATTGGCTGACGATCCTGGGTGTCCCAGTCGGCCAGCACCTGACCGGCGACCAATTGTTCACCCGCAAGGAGCAGGGCTCGATCATCGTCGTCGTCGGCACTGATCTGCCGCTGCTGCCCCATCAGTTGCACAAAATCGCCAAGCGGGCCTCGATCGGCATCGGCCGGCTCGGCTCACCGGGCGGCAACTCCTCGGGCGACATCTTCCTCGCCTTCTCGGTCGGCAATCCGATGCCGCTGCCCGACGCTGCAACCGCGAAGCTGCGGTTCGATGCCGTCAACGACGACCTGCTCGACCCGATTTATCTGGCAGGCGTTCAAGCCATCGAGGAGGCCGTCGTCAATGCCATGCTCGCCGCCGAGGACACGCCCACCTTGAAGCCGCCCGGTCTCGTCTGCCGGGCGATCGATCATGGCGCACTGATCGAAACCATGCGGCGCTACCGTCGGATGCCGTGATCGCTGGCACCTGCACACCAAGCTGGCCTTGATGGCTCGCTCCCGCCTATGATGGCGCCATCCGCCATGGCAGCACCCCTGCCCGCCATGCCCGGAGCGGAAGCCCATGCGCGTCGATGTGACCGACCTGGCCGAGTTCTACGAGCGTCCGATTGGCACCCAGGTGCGCCGGCTGCTGACGCACCGCATCCGCGCCCGCTGGCGTGACGTCCATGGTCTCTCGGTGATGGGGCTGGGTTTTGCCTCGCCCTACCTCGGCACCTTCCGCAACGAGGCGGCGCGTGTCGCGGCGCTGATGCCGGGTGCCCAGGGTGCGATCCCCTGGCCCAGCGACGAGCCGGTGCGCACCGTGCTGGTGGAAGAGGATGCACTGCCGCTGCCGGATCAGAGCGTGCATCGGATGCTGGCGGTGCATGCCCTCGAGATGACCGCAACCCCTCAGCACATGCTACGCGAGATCTGGCGGGTGCTGGCGCCCGAGGGTCGCCTGCTGCTGATCGTTCCCAACCGGCGCGGCGCCTGGGCACAGCGCGATACCACGCCCTTTGGCCATGGCGAGCCCTATAGCCGCGGCCAGATCGAGCGGCTGGCGACTGGCGCCATGTTCGGCGTCGAGGACTGTGCTTTCGCACTCGCCGTGCCACCGATCGAGATCGGCCTGGTGTGGAACTCGGCGACGGCCTGGGAGCGGTTCGGCACCCGGCTGTGGCCGGCCTTCTCGGGCGTCATCCTGGTCGATGCAACGAAGCAGGTGATGGCTGTGCTGCCGAAGTCCGGCTTCAGGGCGGCGCGCGCACGCCTGCGCCCGCTGGTCGCGCGTCCGCGCACTCTGAAATCCAGCGCCGCCAGCCAGCCTCAAGTCCCGAGCGTGACGACCGAGCCGCCCGCGGCCGTGGCGTCCGCCGGGTCATGGGTGACGAGCAAGGTCGGCAACCCTTCGCGGCGTGCTCGCTCGAAGACGAAGCTCCTGATCTCGCCCCGCAATTCCTGATCGAGCTTGGCGAAGGGCTCGTCCAGCAGCAGCGCTCGCGGCTCCGACAACAGCACCCGCAGCAGTGCGACGCGCGCCTGCTGTCCGCCCGAGAGGGTCGCGGGATCGCGCTCCCCAAATCCATCGAGCCCGGCGGAGGCAAGTGCCGCCTCCACCCGCTCCCGGCGCTGCAACGTGCCAGACCTGACCCCAAACAGCAGATTGCCTGCGACTGACAGATGGGGAAACAGCATCGGATCCTGGAACAGCAAGCCCATCCGGCGAGCTTCGGCCGGCAATCGGCTCACCTCTGCCTCACCCAGCAGCACTCGGCCGGAGGCGTCGAAACTCCGGTCTAGGAAGCCAGCGACGAAGGCGAGCAGCGTCGACTTGCCCGACCCCGACGGCCCCATCACCGTCAACACCTCGCCCGGTGCAATTCGCGCGTCCAAGGCGACGAGTTGCCGCCCGCCGATCGAGATCCGCACAGCCTCGAGCCGCAGCGCCGCCGCCATCAGGCTCTCCCCCGCATCAACCGCCGGTTGCGCCAGATGAGGCGCGGCACGCCGACCGCAACCGCGAACATCACCGCCGGCAGCAGCGACTGCGCCAGCGCCAGCACGCCGATCACGCGCCGGTCGCCCCCCGTCGACAGCGCGACCGCCTCCGTCGTCAGCGTCGCCACCCGGCCGGCACCCAGCAGCTGCGTCGCCAGATACTGCCCGACGCTGACCGCGAAGCCGACGGCGAACGCCGTCAGGCACGGCGACAGCAGCATCGGCAGCCGAACCCGCAGGAACGTGCTGTCGGGCGAGGCGCCGAGCGAGGCCGCGATCATCGACCAGCGCGGATCGAGCCGGCGATAGGCTTCGGCGAGCGACAGATAGACATAGGGCAGCACGAACACGATGTGCCCGAGCACGATCGGCCAGAAGCCCGGCCGCACCCCGGCCGTCTCCGCCGCGATCACGAGACCGAACAGGAAGGCGACCGGGGGCACCACCAGCGGCAGATAGAGAATCTGCAGCGCCCGCGGACCAGCCGAGCGGCCACGCCGCAGCTCGTTCTCGAGCGCAGCAACGACCGTCGACATCGAGACGGCGGTCGAGACCAGCCCGATCAGCATGGTCGCGGCGAGCGGTCCGGCCAGCGTGCCCGCCTGCCCCCAGCGCTCGAGCGTGAACGAGCGCGGCAGCAGATCGGGAAAGCGCCACAACCCGGCAATCGACCACACCGCAAGGCTCGCGAGCCCGAGCGCGGACGCCAGCACCGCGGCCCCAACCCCGAGCCGGCCCACCAGCGCAAGCCCACGATCGGCGAGGCTGCGACTGCCGTTCGCGAGCCAAGGCCGGGTGGCGCGAGCGACCGCGAGCTCGGCCATCCGCCAGATCACCAGCGCGGCGACCGTCACACCGAGCTGCAACAGCGCGCCGGCCGACGCCACATACCGGCGCGAGAGCTCCGGATCGCTCAGCCACTTGACGACCGCGACGCTCAACGGCGGCGGATTCGACGGCCCCAGGATGAGTGCCACGTCGACGACCGACGACGAATAGGCAATGACCGCATAGACCGGCAGGCGGACCAGCGGATAGAGCGCCGGCGCGACTGTCTTCAGCCAGGCCGCGACCGGGCGATAGCCCAGGCTGCGAGCGACCGCCATGCGCCGGGCCACATCGATTTGCGGCAGCGCGGAGAGACACATCAACAACAGGAACGGGATCTCCTTCTGCACCAGCCCCGCCATCATCGCCAACCCCCAGGGATCATTGACGATGAGCAGGTCGGGCGGCCGCTGCCAACCCGTTGCCCATGGCGAGAGCAGACGCACGAACAGCCCAGACGGCGCGATCAGGAAAGCAAACCCGAATGCAGCCGCCGCATGCGGAACCGATAGCAGCGGCGAGATGGCGCGACGCATGATCCGGTCGGCCCTGGTGTCGGCAGCGCCCGCCAGGAACAGAAAAACAATGACGAGCGCAACCGCGCCCGTCGTGAGCCCCGAAAACAGGCTGATCAGCACTGAGCGCTGCAGGCCCGGCTCGGCCAGCAGCTGGCGCCACGGCTCCAGCGACACTGTCGTGCCTCCCAACGCAGGCAAATAGCCCAGCGATGGCAGCACAACGCCGGCGAGCCCCGCCAGGATCGGCAAGCACAGCAGCCCGACGGCAACAGCCGGCGCCGCGGCCAGCAGGCGGTCGGAAAGTCGTGGCGGGCGCACGATGATTGCCACCGAGCTGCGGTTGCGCCTCGCGCCATCAGCCACGGCCCGGCGCCCTTACTGGGCCGTGTAGCGCTTGGCCCACTCCTTCTCGATCGCCTCCATCCAGCTCGGATGCGGCTCCGGCAGGGACGCGCCAAGCTCGGCCGGCGTCAAGGTGGCGATACCGAGATCGAGAGCTTCGAACCGCGCCTTCTCCGACGCGTCGAGCTTGGCGACGGCGAGCACCGTGAAATCACCCCAGACCTTTGGGTCCTGCTTCATCGCCTGCGCTTCGGGCGTCAGCAGAAAATTCGCGACCACCATGGCGCCGGCCTTGTGCGCGGCGTTGAAAGGGATCGTCACGAAATGCACGTTGCCGATGGTGCCGCCCGCAAGCACATAGCTTCTGACGGTATCGGGCAGCTCCTTGTTGGCGATTGCCGAGCTGGCTTCCGATGGATTGAAGGCGAAGGCGACCGAGGTCTCGCCATCCGCCATCAGGCGCCTGAGATCGGCGCTGTTGTTGGGGAACGCCTGGCCTTGGCGCCACAGATTGGGGTGCAGCGCATCGATGAAATCCCATAACGGCTTGGAGACCGCGGCAAAATCGGCTTCCCCCACCGGGCGAGAGAGCGGCGCGTTATCGACGACGAGCTCGATCAGCGCCTGCTTCAGGAAGGTCGAGCCGAGGAAATCCGGCGGCAGGGGATAGGTGAACCTTCCAGGGTTGGCCTTGGCCCAGTCGAGCAGCGCCGTCAACGAGCGAGGCGGCTCCGAAATGTCGGCGGTGTCGTAGTAGAAGATGATCTGCGCCTTGCCCCAGGGGCTTTCCAGGCCGTCGGTTGGAACCGTGAAGTCCGACAGCACGGCGCTGTTGCGCTCGGGGTCGGTCAGCGGAAAGCCCGGCAAGGCGACCGCCCAGGGCGTGCTCATCAACAGTCCGTTGCGCTTCATCGAGGCGAAGTTCTCGCCGTTGATCCAGATCAGGTCGACCGCGCCGCCCTCGCTCGTTCCCGCCGCCTTCTCGGCGACGACGCGACTGACCGCTTCGGCGGTATCGGTCAGCTTCACGTGATTGAGCTGCACCCCATAGCGTGCCTCGACCTCGCGGCCGACCCAGTCGATATAGGCGTTGATGCGCGGCTCGCCAGCCCAGGCGTTCCAGTAGACGGTCTGACCCTTGGCTTCGGCGAGCACGCTCTCCCAATTCTGCGGATCGGGGTCGCCCGCTGCGGCGGGTGCCGCAAAGCTGCCGGCCAGTACGACTGCGGCGAGGAATTTTCTGAGCACGGCTCGGTTCCCTTCTGCTGGGTTTGCGAGTGCCTACCTGAGCAGGTGGCCGCTTCAAGTTCGATCCAATTCCGCGTGATCAGGGCGCGTGCCCGAGCACGGTTGCAAGCGCTTGCAGCTCCCTGACGACCCGCTCGACGATCCCAGCCGACAGGTAGCAGTCGACGCGCCCGCGTACATGCTCGATCAGCGCGTGATCGCTCTTCCCGGCCGACCAGTCCTCGCCGTCACCACGGGCCTTCGCCTCCGCCGCATGCAGCACCCGCCATTTCGCGCACCACGTGACCGACCATAGCCACATGCCGCGACGCAATTCCACATGCCACGGCCTGCACGCCCCGGCGAGCGCGCTCCCGGCCGCTACTTCCCAGGCGCGATAGAAAGTTGCCAGCTCCGCCAACTCCAGCTCGGCATAGGTTGCCACGTCCCAGGTGGTCGAGGTGTAGAGGCTCGCATGCGCGAGGTCGAGCGAGGGATGGCTATAGCGCCCTTTCTCCAGGTCGACGAGCACGGCGCTGCCATCGGCACGCAGGATGAAATTGCCGGGGTGGGCATCGAACGAGATCAGCGTTTTCGGCGGACGATCGGGTCGCGCGGCGCCGGCGCGGAGCTGAGCCAATGCTTCCCCGATCAGCATGGACGAGCCTGCTTCGAGCCGGGCATCGACAATGTAGACCGCCTGCGCCTCGACCTCGGCGATCAGGTCGGCGACAGGGTCGGCGGCATCCTTCAAGGGCACCCGCTCGCCGGCCGCTGGCAGCGCCAGAGCATGGATGCGCCCGAGTGCTTGCGCAATCGCCGGCAAATCGCCCGGCAATCGCGGTGGCCGGCCTTCGATGAAATCGACGATCAGGGCTCCGCGAGGCAGGCCTTGCGACGGCGGCAACACACCATGCAGCCGCGGCGCGTGTCCGCTCGCCGAGCACCGCGCAAAGCAGGCAGCCTGATAGTCGAGGTTGTCGGCAGCAGCGAGCTGCATCTGGCTCTGCTTGGGGATCCGGGCAAGCAACCCCGTCCCCCCGATCCGCGCGTGATCGTGGGCAAGGCCGGTATCGGGCAACCAGACGAGATCTCGTGCCGGCACAGCGAGGGCCGCTGCCAGATCGGTCAGAGCAACGGCGCGTTGCGACATAGCGTGTTGCTCCATTGGCTCGGCGCTCGTGGCGTAGGGGCGAGCGGCAGCTCGCCCACGACCCTCGCCGTATGATGGGCGACCTGCCGGTCGCCCCTACGTCGATAAAGCCGAGCCGACAAGGCGTTTCATGCCGCTCATGCTCATATGGCCCCGAAAAATGCCGCGACCAGTCCCGCCGTCGAGAGCACCACCAGGAAAATGAGCGTATAGCGGCGGAACGACTCCGGGCTCGCCGACAGGAAATGCCGGCTGCCGAGCACGATGCCGAGTGTCATCAGCGGCACTGCCGCGAGCGTGCGCATCACCTCCTCGCCCTCGAACAGCCCGCGCTGCCATAAGGCGGCAACGGCGACGATGTCGAGCACGAAGAAATAGCTGATGATCGTGCCGCGCAACCGCTCGGGCGCGGTCGCCAGTGCCGTCAGGTAGATCACCAGGAACAGTCCGCCAACGCCGGCACACCCGGTGATGACGCCGACAACGAAGCCGGCGAGTGCCGTGGCCGCGGCTCCGCCCCTGCGGCGAGCGAGCTGCAGGCCGGCAAGGAGCCCAACCGTCGCGCCGAGCAAGCATACCAGCGCCACCAGCCGCATCACGGCGGGATCCCCCAGCGCGAGCGCGGCGACGCCCAACGGCACGCCCACCGCCGAGCCGACCATCAACAGCCCCACCTGTCGCCAGTCGGTGTTCGGCAACGCGCTGCGCGCCTGGCCCGCACTCGCCACCACCTCGAGCGCGAGGGCGCACGGCACGATCTCGGCCGTCGGCATCACGAAGGCGAGCACCGGGATCAGGATGGCGGTCAATCCGAAGCCCGAATAGCCGCGAGCGAACCCGCCCACGAGGAGCGCGACCGCGGCGAGCACGAGCGTCGAGGGCGGCAGTCCGACAGCGGAGGTCAGCAAGCCATCACCCCCGCGCCACACCCCAGATCTCGACTGTCATGTCCGGGGAATGCATATGCGGTTGCGGCACCAGCGTGAGCGGCGGCAGCACCCCGCCCGACGTTGCCGTCATGATCTCGGCCATGGCGCGGCTCCGCGCCTCGCTGCCGTCCGAGGCAAAATAGCAGACCAGCAGTGCGAGATCGGGCGTGACCGCACCGAACGCCCGCAGGACCTCCTCGACCAGCACCATGGTGAACTGGGTCTGGGGGATCAGCTCGCCCGGGAACACCGGCTTGCCCTCGTTGCTGTCTGGCTCGAACGGCACCTGTCCGCCGGTCCAGATCATGTCGCGCAGCCGAATGCCCTGGCGATAGGGCAGCGGAATCGACCAGTCCCACACGCGCTTGGGCCAGCGGTCCTCGCGCGGGATGTACTTGTCGAAGCCGTTCCAGTGGTCGCGCAGGCCCAGCACCTCGACCTTGGTGTGGGCACCCTTGGGGTGGAGCGCGTGGCACGGCACCACCGTCGCAACCGGGCCCGGCTCGCGAAAATGACTGGCGCGGGCCTCGGCGAGCGGGCGCCACTGCTCCATGGTCGTCCCGAAATAGTACCCTTCCATCTTGATCGCATCCTGGAAGCCGGCGCCGAGCTCGCCCAGAATGCGACCCATCCGGCTCATCACGGCCATCGTCTGCGCGACCCTGTCCTCGGGCATCGGCTTGTCGCCTGTGCCGGCAGCAGCCGTGCGAGCCGGCACCGTGATCATCTCGCCGGCTCTGAGACCCGCCGTCACGCCCGGCAGCTTGAACAGCTTGCGGAATTTCTTGGGCACCTCGTCGACCACGGATCGCACATGCTCGGCACGCCGCCAGCCCTTCTGCGCAATCGCCTGGATCTGCACCAGCTGACCGGTCCAGGGCTGCATCGGCACCGGATTGCAGGTGATGCCGGGCGCCGGTGCCGTCTCGAACGGCTTTTGCAGTTGGGCAAGGATCTCCCATTCGTCGCGGCTGCCCTCGTCGGAGTAGAAGGCCTTCAGCCGGATCACATCATCGAGCCCGAGCCCTTCGGTCGCCAGCGCCGCGCCGATGTTCTCGAGCGTGCCCGCGATCTGCCGATCGAGATCGCCGGTGGTGCGGATCTTGCCGCGATGATCGAAATCGCCGGCTCCACCGACGAATACATACGCGCCCGCCCGCTGCACGATCCGGTGCGGTCTCTCCAACGGAAGCTGCCAAAGTGCCATGTCGTCTCTCCCCAGCACCAGTCGTCCTCGGTGCCCGCTACGCAGCCTTCATTCGCCGCGGCGCGAACTGCGCGAGCGCGACACCCGCCAGCACCAATAGCCCGCCGAGGACGAGACTCGGCGACAGCTCCTCGCCCAGCACCATCACCCCGGCGGCGACCGAAACCACCGGTACCGCATAAATGAAGGCCGCGGCCGCGCCGGCGCTCACGTGCCGGTTGCCGTAGTTCCACAACACCAGCGACACGACCGTTGCCGGAATGGCGAGGAACAGCAAGACCAGCCATTGCAGGCCAGTCATTACCTCGAGCGTGGCTGGCACACTCGATTGCGTCAGCGCAAACAGCGGCAGGCTGCCGATCAGGCTCGCGATCGAGGTCGCCCGGATCGCGCCGTAGCTCCTCAACAGCGGCCTGATCGCAACCGCATAGGCCGACCAGCTTGCCGCCCCGAACAGCACCATCCAAGGACCGGCGCCAGCTGCCGCGGCCCCGATCGCATCGACACCATGCCGTCCCAGCACCAGCACCGCCGTCCCCACGGCCGCCAGCGCCAGCCCCGCCATCACCGGTCGGGTCAGCCGATCGCCGAGCACAACGGCCGCGATCAGCGCAATCATGACGGGCTCGGCACCCAGAATGAGGCCGGCAAGGCTCGCTGGCGTCGTCTGCATCCCGTAGCTCGCGGCAATCGTGTAGGTGGTCACGCCCGCGAGGCCGCAGAAAATGAAGCGCAGCCAATCCCCGCGCACAAGGCCCGGTCCTGGCACCAGGGCGAGCAGCAATGCGAAACAGGCGGTCGAGATCACATAGCGGATCACGATTACATCCGCCGGATCGAGATCCTTGACGAGAAACCGCGTGGCAACGGCCCCGAAGCCCCAGATGGACATGGTCAGAAAGAGCGCGATCAGGGCCTTCTGGCGGGGTGTCATGCGCGGTTGATCGGCTCAGGACTTGGGTTTGGTGGAAGGATCGCGCGACGTGTGGAAGATCGCGGGGATCTCGATCTGATCGATTTCGGCCAGATAGATCACGATCTAAGGCAAGCCGGAAACCACAAACTCCCTCGTCCCCCTGGCTGGGTCCAGGCGTCCGCTTTCAGGAAAATCCGCGATGATTCCGTAGATGGTCCCCGTGATTCGTTGAATGATCTTGTCTGCGGCGATGGGATTTCGCGCGCCAACAAAATCTGAGATCGATTTCAAGTCGCCCAAGGCCGCAGCCCGGTAGACAATCTGCCTCACCTGACAACGCCGTGTCGCGCGAACAGGGCCGCCACCTCCGCCTCGCTTGCGTATGTCGGCTCGGCAGCGAGCCTGCGATCCAGCTCTTCCAGGTGCGCGGCGCTCAGATGGGACGTCGTGTAGCTTTCGACACGCTCCATAATCTCTGCGACCAGCGCCTGCTGAGCAGGCTCCGGCAGCCCTTGAATGGCTCGGAAGGCGTCCTCGATCGTCGGCGCGTTGCCCTGGCTCATGGGGATCATCATACCAGCATTTCTGCCGAGGCTCAAACCGTGCTCCGATGGGGGCCTGTGGCCCTACCTCTTCAACTCGACCTCGATGAACGCGTACTCCCCCTCCGTCCAGTTGACCACGTCGTGCTCGACGCCCTCCGAGCGATAATAGGGAACGCCCGCCTTCATCTGGGCGAGGCTTTCGCCGTCCTTGGTGACGATCTTCAGCGTGCCATCCATGGTCGGCACCACCACGTAGTCATGGCCGTGGCGATGCCAGCCGGTGTTGTCGCCCTTCTTGGCGAAGCGCCACTCCCAGACATTGGTGCGACCGTTGTCGATGAGCTTGGTGCCCTTGGCGGTTCCTGCAGCTGACATGGATTTTGCCTCATCTGATTATAGAGTTGAATTCGAGCCTATAGGAGCCCCGCGCGTCTGTCCCGGCGCAGCATGAATAGCCCTGATGCAATGACGATGCATGCGCCGACCCAGGTCGCGACCGAGGGAACATCGGCAAAGACGAGATAGCCGAACAGCACCGCCCAGATCAGGCCCGAATACTCGAACGAGGCCGCAAAACTCGCCGGCGCGACCTTGTAGCCATGCACGTAGAGCCACATCGCGATCGCCGTGATCGGCCCGGCTGCGACCATGGTCGCCAACTCGGCCGGACTCGGAGTGACCCATGCGCGCGTGAGGAATGCGAGACTGGGGTGGAGGTCGTGGGCAGCCTCGCCGCCGGCGAAGAGAGCCACGAGGGCGAGCGCACCCAACAGCGCGATCAGGCTCTGGTAGAAGGCGATGGCCGAGGAGCGGTTCGAGGGCAGCATGCGCGAGATGAGCTGCCCACCGCTTTCGAGCAGGGCGCCACCCAGCGCAAGCAGTGCCGCCCATTCGAGCACCCCCGAGCCCGGCTGCATGATGACGAGCACGCCGATGAAGCCCACCGCGATCGCGATCCAGCGATAGAGTGGCACCCGCTCGCGCAGCACCGGCCCGGCGAGGCCGGCAATGGCGAGCGGCATGATGAAGTAGATCGAGACGGCATCCGCGATCGTGATGGTCGCGATGCTGAGGCCGAAGGCGAGGCTGCCGACGAAGAACACGACCCCTCGCACGATGACGAGCACCGGCCGGTCGATGCGCAATCCGCCCCAACCCGCCTCCCACAGCACCAGGCCCGCCATGATCGGCAGTGTCGCGAGCGCCCGGATGACGAGGAACTGGGACAGCGGAAAGGTGCCGCTCAAGGCTTTGATAACCACATCGATCAGATTGTAGGCGAGTGCGCCCCCGCAGATGCAGAGGGCGCCCACCAGATGCTGACGGGCGCCGTGTGAAATGTCAGCACCCGTTGCGCTGGCACTCACCATTTATACTGCAAGCGCCTTCTGCGGCTCCACATAGGTGTAGCCGAGGTCGTCGGCGACGGCCTTGTAGGTGACTTTGCCCTTGCAGACGTTGAGGCCCGCCATCAGATGCGGATTATCCAGCAGCGCCTGCTTGTAGCCCTTGCCGGCGATCGCGAGCAGGAACGGCAATGTCACGTTGTTGAGCGCGAACGTCGAGGTGCGGGCAACGCCGCCCGGCATGTTGGCGACGCAGTAGTGGATCACGTTGTCGACCACATAGGTCGGCTCGGCGTGGGTGGTCGCCTTCGAGGTCTCGGCGCAGCCGCCCTGGTCGATCGCGACATCGACGAGCACCGAGCCTGGCTTCCACTCCTTCAGCATCTTGCGGGTGACGAGCTTGGGCGCAGCCGCTCCCGGGATCAGCACGCCGCCGATCACGAGGTCGGCGGTTGCGCATTCCTCC
>JANNSW010000014.1:0-4741 GCA_031403055.1 Hyphomicrobiaceae bacterium
ATGTCGGCCGACATGCTGCGCTACAACGAGCTCGAGGGCCTCGGCTTCGGCCTCGCCTCGCCCGATCGCTATTTTGCGGCGTTCCGGGCAGCCGGCTTCGAGCGCATCTCCTACCGCGACCGCACGGCTTGGTACGCCGACCTCACGCGCAAGGAGATCGCGGCGCTCCAGGGTCCACTGCACTCGAGCCTCGCGGCCAAGGTCGGCCAGGACTTCCTCGACCACGAGATCGAGGTCTGGGAAGCGCTCGCCAAGGTGCTGGCGACGGCCGAGCTGGGACCGGGCCACTGGCGCGCCGTGAAACCGGGTGCCCAGCGATGACCGTCGTCTATGCAGACATCGGCGCCGCATTCGCCGGCACCGGAATTGCCGTGCGCGGCGGGTTTC
This sequence comes from Hyphomicrobiaceae bacterium, assembly GCA_031403055.1. Lineage (GTDB taxonomy): Bacteria > Pseudomonadota > Alphaproteobacteria > Rhizobiales > Hyphomicrobiaceae > JANNSW01. The sequence goes on from JANNSW010000014.1 coordinate 388, forward strand.
ACGCCTTGCCGGGCGAGCAGCTTCCCGAAGCTGCCAACGGCACGCCCGGTCGCGCCGTCGTGCTTCTCGGCAATGTCGGCCCCGCCTTGTGGCCGGCGTTCGAGGCCGGACGGCGGGACGAGGACGACGCCCTCGACAGTTGGACCAGGCGGACGGTCGATCCGATTGCAGCCAGGCTCGGCGCGCGCGCGCTCCATCCCAGCGACCAGCCCTACCAACCTTTCCAACGCTGGGCGCAGCGGGCTGAGGCGGTGCATCCATCCCCGCTCGGCCTCCTGATCCATCCCGAGCACGGCCTCTGGCACGCCTATCGCGCCGCACTCGTGCTTGGCGGACCCGTGGAGGGGGTGCCCCAGCGCTCGCCCCGACCCAGCCCCTGCGATGCTTGCGCGGAGAAGCCGTGTCTCGCTGCCTGCCCGGTTGGCGCCTTCAGCGGCACAAGCTATGACGTGGTGGCCTGCGCGGGGCATCTCCGGTCGCACGACGGGCCCGACTGCATGACGCTCGGCTGCCGCGCCCGCGACGCCTGCCCGGTCGCCCGCGACCGCCGCTATGTGAATGCCCAGATCCACTTCCACATGCAGGCGTTCCTGCGGTCGCGGGGGGCAGCCGGGCCCGCGTGAGCGCTCACCCGGTGACAAGGACGGCATTCTCGCGCATCGTGGCGCCAGTAATCGGCTGAGGGAGTGGGGAGCATGATCCTTGTCGGGCGATACGGCATTGCGTTCGTGGCGGTCGGCGGGCCAGTGGCTCCTTCTCCGTCTTCCCGGCGCCGCGCGAGCGGCAGCCGGGACCCAGGGGCCAAAAGCACGATCGGCTGCCGCATCGGGCCCTCGGTCGCGGATCTTGGGCGGGGTCACGATTCAGCCCATTCGCTCGCGATCCCGGCCCGCCCGCGGCCGGGAAAGCGGGCAGTGCGCGAGCGGGGACGAAATGAGTCGATCCGACTGTGGCGTTCAGCGGCATGATGCCGCTCGACATCGCGGTCTGCGGCTGCGGGCCGGGCGGACTGGCAGCAGCATTGTTCCTGCACCGCGCCGGACACCGCGTCCGGCTGATCGAGCGGTTCGAGACGCCAAAGCCCGTCGGATCGGGCCTCCTGCTGCAACCAACGGGCCTCGCGGTGCTGGCGTGCCTCGGATTGGGGCCGAGCATCATTGCGCGTGGCCAGCGCATCGCGCGGCTGCTCGGCCGGTCGGAGCCATCCCAGCGGATCGCTCTCGATGTGCGCTACGAGGCGCTCGGTAACGGCTCTTTTGGCCTCGCGGTGCATCGCTCCGCGCTCTTTCATGTGCTCCATGATGCCGTGGCGGGCGCGGGTATCGTGATCGAGACGGGTCAGAACATTGCTGCGCTCGAGCGGCTCACCGGGGAGCGGCTCTCGGTCGTCACCACAGGCGGTCGCGCGATCGGGCCTTTCGACCTCGTCGTCGATGCGCTCGGCAGCCGCTCGCCGCTGGTCGCGGGCGCGTTCGGCGAGGGCCTGCACCGGCCGCTGCCCTATGGTGCGCTGTGGGCGACCCTGCCCTGGCCAGGCAACTCTGTCTTCGATGCCGAAGCGCTCGAGCAGCGCTACCAGCGCGCGAGCGTCATGGTGGGTGTGCTGCCGGTCGGTTGCCCGGCGCCCGGCGAAGCGCCGCGGACCTGCCTCTTCTGGAGCCTGAAATCCGCGGACTATGCGGCCTGGCGCGATCGGGGCCTCGAGCGCTGGAAGCAGGAAGTCGCAGCCGTCTGGCCGGCGACGCGGGTGCTGCTCGATGCCTTGCACGATCCCGATCAGCTCGCGCTTGCCCGCTACGGACATCATACGCTCAGGCGGCCTTTCGCTGGCCGCCTTGCGGTTATCGGCGATGCCGCGCATGCGACCAGCCCGCAACTCGGGCAAGGTGCCAACATGGCGCTCCTCGACGCGCTCGCCCTTTCGACGGCGCTCGAGCGCTCCGCGACGATCGAGGCGGCGCTTGCAGCCTATGCCCGGCTGCGCCGCCGCCATGTGCGGCTCTATCAGGCGATGAGCGCGCTCTTCACGCCGTTCTACCAGTCCGACAGCCGGTTGCTTCCGGTCCTGCGCGACACCCTGTTCACCATCGCCAGTGCCATGCCGGGTACGCCGCGGCTGCTGGCTTCTCTCGTCGCTGGCCATTGGGGCCGTCCGCTCGCGGGGATCGATGCCGCGCCGGCCCCGGCTCGGATCGATCTCCGGGCGTAGGGACCTGCCGCGCCGCCACCTTCGCCCTGCATGGGTCTGGTGCGGTCGTGGCTCTTCCTGCCGGTGCCGCTTGCGTGCACAGTGCATGACACTCGCTTCACTCGAGGGTCTTTGCCGTGACCGCCACGCTCGTCCGCCGTACCGCCATCGCCTTCACACAGGCGCTCGAATGCACGGCCGACAAGACCCTTACTCCCTTCGTCGAGGCCCTGCGTCAACTCGATCCGAGCTCGGCGCGCCCGATGCCGCCGCAGAAGCGCAGGCATCCGGTAACCTCGCATTTGCCGCGCGCGCTCGCCCAGGCACGTGGCGACCAGCGCCTGGTTGACGCCGTCGCCGCGACCATTCCTCATCTCGCCTGGACGTCGAGCTACGACCCGGATGGTCGCCTCGGTTTCCTCGCAACCGGGATGGCCTGGGCCGAGATTGTCGGATCAGGCGGGATCGTCAAGACCCCCCATGTCCGGCTCGGCTGCTTCCTGCTGTCGCCGGGCCTCGTCTACCCACTGCATGGCCACATGGCCGAGGAGATCTATTTCGTCCTCTCCGGCCGCTTGGAGATCGAGCACGGGCTCGATGGCCGGCGCGTGCCGCTGGAGCCCGGGCAATACTTCCACACTCCGCCGGGCGACGCCCATGCCCTGCATATCGGCGACGCCCCGGTGCTGATCGTGTACCAATGGGTGGGCGATCTCCAGTCGCGCGCGTGGTTCTGGGAGCGTGACGGGGTGGGCGCGTGGGAGAAATTCACGGTCGAGCCTGCACGCCAGTGAAGGTGCAACTGGATCAGTCCGCGAGGAGCGACGCGTGAGTGCAGGCTTGCGGACCATCCCCTTGAAGCGGCGCGCGCGCGGAACGCTGTTCGGCTTCGGTGGCATTCTGGGCTGGTCGGTCTATGGGGTGCTGGTGGCCTCGGTGACCCGGATGCCGCCCTTCCTGCTGCTGTGTCTCATGTTTTCGGCGGCAACCGTGGTGCTCGTCGGGCGGGGCCTCGTTGCGGGCAACCGGCTGTCCGATCTCATCCGGGTGCCCAGGTCGACGCTCGGGCTCGGGGTGCTCGGCATGTTCGGCAGCAATGCGTTCTTCGTGCTGGCGCTGGCTGCCGGCGCGGAAGCCATTCCGGTTGTCGTGATCTCGCTGTCCTGGCCGGTGCTGATGGTCTTGATCGTCACGGTTGTGGGATCCGCGCGGCCGAACAAGTGGGATCTGCTGGCGCTCGGGCTCGGCTTCACCGGCATGGCCGCGGTCGCCATGGACGGCGGGCGGTTCGCCTTTCATCCGGGGCTGCTGCTCGCCTTGCTCGGGGGCCTCTCCTGGGCCGTCTATTCGGGATTGCGGCCGCTGGTGCCGGTTGGCCCGCCGGACTCGGTGGCGGCTTTCGTGCTGGCGAGCGGCCTGCTCGCCGGGCTGATGCACCTGGGGTTCGGCGAGCCACTGGTCGCGCCGCCTCGGGAGATCCTGGCTGCGGCGATGGCGGGCGCGATCCCGGTCGGCATTGCCAATCTGTTCTGGGACATCGGCGTGCGCGAGGGCGATCCGGTGCTGCTGGCCGGGCTGGCATTCGTCGAGCCGGCGATCTCCGCTTCCCTGGTCGTCCTCTTCCTCGGCAAGGCGATCGAGGGCGGCGACGTGATCGGGCTGGTGCTGGTCGCCGCCGGAATCGGCGCGAGCATTCTCGGTGAGCGGGTGCGTCGGGGAGCCGTCAGCGAAGTTGCATGATCCTTCTTGACCGCGGCGGAGGGGCGTCCTAGCGGTTTGCCATGAGCCTCGCGCCGGACTTTCGATTGGCGCATCAACTCGCCATCCATCATCAACCGAGCACCCCTGGGAGACTGCCCGATGCGCGTCTACTACGATCGCGACGCCGACTTGAACCTGATCAAGAGCAAGAAGGTCGCCATCATCGGCTATGGCAGCCAGGGCCACGCGCACGCCCTGAACCTGCGCGACAGCGGCTGCAAGGACGTGGTTGTCGCGCTGCGCAAGGGCTCCGGCTCCGCCAAGAAGGCGGAGAAGGAGAAGCTGAAGGTGATGGAGGTGAAGAAAGCGGCCGAGTGGGCGGACGTGATGATGATGCTGACGCCCGACGAGCAGCAGCAGGAGGTTCGTATCGAGTGCAACCGAGATCATCGTGCGACGATGTCG